>CAZAKE010000059.1:6705-25301 GCA_964485495.1 uncultured Spirochaetales bacterium | reverse complement strand
ATCCTCGTAGTCACCGACGACCAGGGATATGGCGACCTGGGCTGCACCGGGAATCCATGGATCCGGACGCCGAATATCGACACGTTCCACGATGAGTCCGTCAGGTTGACCGATTTTCACGTCTCTCCGCTTTGCGCTCCTACCAGAGGGGCACTGCTTACCGGCAGACGGCCGGCTCGGAACGGCGTGTGGGGAGTCTGCCGGGGACGTTCGCTCCTGAACCGGAACGAGAAGACCATGGCCGACTATTTCGCCGCCAACGGTTACCGCACCGGCATGTTCGGCAAGTGGCATTTGGGAGATAACTACCCCTACCGTCCCACCGACCGGGGATTCCACACCGCCGTAGCGCACAAGGGTGGTGGCATAGGACAGACTCCCGACTACTGGGGTAACAACTACTTCGACGATACCTACTTCCATGATAATCGGCCGATCTCCCATAGCGGCTACTGTACCGACGTCTGGTTCGACGAGGCTAAGCGGTACATCGAGACATGCGGCGATACGCCCTTCTTCGTCTACCTGGCCACCAACGCCCCGCACGACCCCTACCTGGTGGACGAGGAGTACACCGCCCCCTACGCACGAAACCCGGAGATCCCCTACCCGGCTTTCTACGGCATGATCGCCAACCTGGACGAGAACTTCGGCCGGCTGCGCGAGTTTCTGCAGGGACGAGGTCAGGAGGCGGACACCATCTTGATCTTCATGACCGACAACGGAAGTTCCGGTGGCTGCGTGTGTGACGCCGAGGGCCGTGTCGAGAGAGGTTTCAACGCCGGTATGCGCGGGAAGAAGGGCTCCTACTATGAGGGCGGCCACCGGGTGCCTTTCTTCATCCGCTGGCCCGGTGGGGGAATCGGTGGTGTCGACTCCAACGGCGGGAGAAACGTCGACGAGCTGGCCCACCACATCGACATCCTCCCCACGCTGGCCGAACTATGCGGACTCACACCCCCCCGAGAGAATATCGGACTCGACGGCGTGAGTCTCGCCTCGCTGCTGCGGGGAGAAACCACCCGGCTCCCGGGAGACCGGATCGAGTTCAATCAGTTCGACATGACCGCGCTGGAGATTCTCGAACGCTGGAACGTGCTGGTGATGACCCGGCGATGGCGACTTGTCCGGGGGACGGAGCTGTACGACATCCAGGCCGATCCATCTCAGCAAAAAAACGTAGCCGCCGACCATCCGGCCGTCGCATCCCGATTGCGCCGTGCCCACGAATCATGGTACGAAGAGATCGAGTCTGACCTTCATCCCTATAGCCCCATCGTGCTCGGAAACCCGGCGGAGAACCCGGCCAGGCTGGACGCCTTCGACGTGCTGGGAGACCTGCCGTACGTGCAGTCTCTGGTGGCCCGCGGCATGCCGTGCTCGGGCCGGTGGGCGGTGGAGTTCGAACGGCCGGGGATCTACCGGTTTGCCCTGCGCCGGTGGCCGGAGGAGCTCGACCTGCCCCTGGGTGGCGACATCTCTCCGGAGGCCTTCGAGGAGCTGATCATCCGGTGGGAGGGTACGAAGAGCCGCACCCTGAAGCCGTCGAAGGCGTCTCTCACCGTCTTCGGAGAAGGTCATACGACATCGGTCACACCGGACCAAAAAGAGGCCGCGTTCGAACTCTCGGTGGAGCAATCCGGCGAGACCTTCCTCGAGGCATACTTCACGTGCGCCGACGGGCAAGATAGCGACAGCCGGGAGATCGGCGCCTATTATGTGTATGTTGAGAGACTCGACTCCTGAAGGATTGATCCATGAGGAACGGATAAAGAACAGATAGGAGTACACAGTTTGAAAACGGTAATGCGAGACTATCGTAGGCCGTGAAGGCTTTCGGTGTACACCGATATCACGCAAACAGACCCTGGCCTAAACCAACGGAGAAGACGACATGAAACGAGTAGCATTCAAGATGAAGCTGGATCCCGGACAGGCGGCCGAATACAAACGACGGCACGACGAGATATGGCCGGAACTTGAGAAGGAACTCACCGCCGCGGGAATCTTCGACTACGCCATCTTCCTCGATGAAGAGACCAACATCCTCTTCGGGATTCAGAAGGTGAAGGCGCTGAACCATGCCGACGAACTTCCCGGCACCGATGTGGTGAAACGCTGGTGGAAATACATGGCGGACATCATGGAAACCAATCCGGACAACTCACCGGTGCAGGTGCCGTTGAAAGAGGTCTTCTACATGGAATGACGATCACTCCATGAAGGCCGTCCGCTCGGAGGAGGTCCACTCGGCGGCGGTCAGGTACCCGCAATCGATCACCAGCGACGTGCCGGTAATACCGGCCGAATCCTCGCACGCGAAGTAGAGGATCGATTTGGCGATGTCCTTCGGCGTGAGGGCCACACCCATGGGGACCCGCCTGAGACGGTTACGCAGCGTCGCCTCGGGATCCTTCGTCGTGTCGATGTGTTCCCGCAACATGGGCGTATCGGTTATCCCCGGGCACACGCAGTTGCATCGAAGCCCCATGTCGGCGTAGTCCAACGCCATCGAACGCGTCAACCCCATCACGGCGTGCTTTGACGTCGTATATGCCGGGGTCCCGGCCTGACCGACCATGCTGCTGATCGACCCCACATTCACCACGTACGACCGCGATTTCCGACTCAGGAACGGATATGCCGCCTTAAACGCGAGAAACATCGAACGAACATTCACCGCCTGGACGCGATCCCAGCGGTCCACCGTATATTCATGGAGCATGCACACGTCTACCATTCCCGCGTTGTTCACCAATATATCCAAGCCGCCGAAGGCCTCGGCGGTCTTTCTCACGGACTCAGCCACCTGATTCGGATCGGAGACGTCGCACCGAAACCCGTCCGCCTCGCCGCCGACCTCGCGTATCTCTTCGGCGATCTGCTGCGCCAACTCCTCACGCCTCCCCACCAGCGCGACCTTCGCACCCTCCTCGGCGAAGAGTCGGGCCGCGGCTGCGCCGATGCCCGATGTAGCACCGCTGATCCAGGCGACCTTGCCGGCTAACCTTGCCATGTTCTCTCCTTTTTCAGTCTGAGAATTTCTCCCCTCCATCACAGAAAGCCCCGCATCTCCCGGGCAGCTAGATGTGCAGTGACCACCCTCGTACTTCCAGCGCCGCCTCGGTGAGAACCTCACCGATTGACGGATGGGGCATGACCGCTCGGATGAACTCGTCGGTGGTGCATTCGAGACGCATCGCCTGTGCCGCCCCGCCGATGATCTCCGTGACATGGGCTCCCACCATGTGCACTCCCAGCACCTCATCGGTTTCACCATCCGAGACGATCTTCACGAAACCCTTCGTCTCACCCAACGCCCTCGCCTTGCCGTTCGCGGCCAGGGGAAACTCTCCGGTCCTGACGGTACCGGGGCGCGCTCGGGCTGCATCCTCGGCGAGTCCTGCCGACGCCGCCTCCGGCGCGCAGTAGATGCATCGGGGAATCCGGGCGTAGTCAAGCTCCTCGGTCCTGAGCCCCGCGGCCGCTTCGGCCGCAACGACCCCTTGTGCGCTTGCCGTATGCGCCAAGGCGAGTCTCCCGGTGATGTCTCCGACGGCGAACACCCCCGGAACGGACGTTTCCATGGTGGGTCCGACCGGGATATATCCCCTCTCGTCCAACCTCACGCCGATTCGTTCGAGTCCCAGCCCCCTCGAGTTCGGCCTGATACCCGCCGCCGTCAGGACCATGTCCACAGATATCGAATCGGTGATATTTGTATGGGTATCGCCGCGGGCGTAACCCGTATCGGTTGGATCCCTCTCGGTACCATTTCCTGCAGCCGTGAAACTCACCGTTACTCCGTCAGGCCGGCGTTCGACGGAGTCAACCCTCGTGAAGGGTCTGAGTTTGATACCCCTTGCGGTAAACGAGTCCGCTATTTCGGCACCGACTCGTACATCCTCCAGAGGCAGCACCCGTTCCCTAAGCTCGATCACCGTAACCTCGGCGCCGAAGACGCTCCATAGAAAGGCGAACTCGATCCCGATCGGACCGGCGCCGATGATGCAGATACGCGGAGGGAGTTCCTGCCTCTCGAGGGCCTGCCGGGGAGTAAGGATATTTCGACCGTCGGGGACCAGGCCGGGTATGCCGGCCGGCGAACCTCCCGCGGCGACGATCAATTTCTCATACCGGATGTATCGACGAGATTCCATCAGGGAGAGTATGCCAAGTTCTTCGACATGTGCGGTATCCCGATACACGGCGATACCGCTCTTACGCATCAGCCCTTCGACTCCACACACGAGCCCCTCACTCACACTCCTGCTCCGCGACCAGGCCTCGGAGTAGTCGGGGACGATCTCTCCGGTCACCCGGCAGCCGAACTCGCCGGAACGTCGCACCGTCTCCAGCACCTCGGCACTCCGAAGGAGGCTCTTTGTGGGTATGCAACCCCAGTTCAGACAGACCCCGCCCAAGGATTCTCGCTCGACGACGGCGACCCGCAAGCCGAGTTGGCTCGCCCGGATGGCCGCGACATACCCTCCGGGCCCCCCACCGATAACGGCAACATCATATTCCGGCGTCACGAGACATCCTTCTCGGAAATCCCCAACAGCCTGCGGGTTAGATCCATGTGGCCCTCCATCGCGACGGTCGCCGCCGCGGCGTCGTGCTGTGCCAATGCCGAAAAAATCTTCTCGTGTTGCTTCACCGAGAGTGCCATTATCTCCGGCGTGAGGAGAGCCTTCCTGCGCTCCTCCTCCATCAATCGATGAGCCAGGTTCAAGACCTCCTGAAGCACGCCGTTGCCGGTAGCCTCGGTGATGACACGGTGGAACTGGTAATCGTACTCGAGGAACTCATTCAAGTTCTCCCAACCTTGGGCCGCCATGCGTGCAACGAGTTCCCGACACACGGCGACGGCCTCCTCGGTGATCCTCGCCGCCGCCAGCGGCATCATACCGACCTCCAGTATCCTCCTGGCCTCGTATACCTCCATGATTGAGCGTTTGTCCGCCAGTAAGCCGAACTCCAAAGGTTTGCCGAACAGATTCCCCGTATCGCCCGTGACGAAGGTCCCCTCCCCCGGGCGTGTTTCCACAAACCCAAGCACCTCCAGGGCTCGGATCGATTCACGCACGGATGTCCTGCCGACCCCTAGGTGTTCGAGCAGGGCCCGTTCCGACGGCAGCCGTTCGCCCGGTTCGAGTTCGCCGCGGATATACTCGACGAGTTGCCGCATGATCGACTCCGTGAGCGTGACCCGTTTCACCGGTTTCAACATCGGCTCCGACTCCGCGATACCCATCTGCAAACCATCCGATCCTCCACCCGTCACTCCATGATGGCGAGGGGCTGTTCCAATAGACGTTTCACCTCCGACAGGAACCGAGCCGCCGGACCGCCGTCGATACTCCGATGATCGAAGGCCAACGACAGTCGCATGGTCTGTTCGGCGGTGAAGGATCCGGAATCCTCATCGTATACCGGTTCCTTCACGATACGACCCACGGCCAGGATCCCGCACTGAGGCGGATTCACCAGTGGAATGAACTCATCGATACCAAAACCTCCGAGATTCGTGATGGTGAACGTTCCGCCGGTGAGATCTTCGCCGGTGGCCTTGCCCGCCCTGGCCCGGGCGGCCATCTCGATCAAGGCCGCTTCGATCTCCAGTACGCCCAACCTGTCCGCCCTTCGAACTACGGGAACCAGGAGCCCCGCATCGGTATCCACCGCGATCCCGACGTCGATTCGCCCGTGGATCAGAATTCCGTCGCCGGTCAGGCGGGAATTCATGCGTGGATGACTCCTGAGAGCCCTTGCCACGGCCTTGCAGATGAGACTGTCGTAACTCACCCGATGTCCGCCGTCGGCATAACTCTTCCGCCAGACAGTCAGATTCGCGGCCCGAACGGTGACGGACAGAATAGCCTGGGGAATGGTAGTTACACTCTCGGTCATCTTCTCGGCGATGGTCCGTCGAATCGGAGTCATCGGTAGCAGACGGTCTTTAGGCCGAGCCGCCGGTCCGGACTCGCCGCTTTCGGCATACGCACCCTCCGATGCGACACCGGTACGCACGAACGACAGGACATCCTCCTTCACGATCCTACCCCCCGGCGTCTTGGGTGAGAGCAGCCGAATATTTATCCCCAACTCTCCGGCCGTCTTCCTGGCCAGAGGAGAGATCCTGACTCGTGAAGGTTGTGTTTTGACTGCATTGGAGAGCTCTTCTCCTTTTGTACTTCCGGAAGCGGTGCTACGGACACGATCGATATCATGAAGACTGCCGGCACCGGAGTCAGATCCTGCCGCGTCATCTGATTTCGTATTCGCATCAACACCTGCTGATGGAGAGCGTATTGTCTCTATCTCCCCCGTTATCCGGCTTACCAGCTCGGAAGTATCCTCGCCGGGTTCGGCCAGCACGGCAATCGGTTGCTGACAGTCGGCCGTCTCCTGTTCGGAAACCAGAATCCGTTCGATTCTCCCCGAGGCCGTTGCGCCGATCTCCTGGACCGCCTTGTCGGTTTCTGCCATGAGGATCGTGTCTCCCTCGGCGACCCGGTCCCCCACCTCGACCAACCACTCGGTGATCCTTCCGTCTTTCATGTTCACGCCGATTTTCGGCATTCTCAACACATCGGCCATGCATCCCCCCTCATCGACCACGTCCTTACGCTATTCATCACGCAAGGCCTTGCGCACGGCATCTTTTATCCGAGACGTGTCGGGCACTACCATATTTTCGAGACTCAGATTGTACGGCATGGGCACGTTCAATCCACCAACCCGCACAGGTGGGGCGTCCAAGAGATCGAAGCCTCGATCGATCACCTCGGCCACGATGTCCGATGCCAAACCACCCCGCAGGTTTGCCTCCTGGGCCACCACGATCCGATTGGTCTTTTCGAGCGAATCGAGAACCGTCTCGTAATCCAACGGAAGCAGAGACCGCAGGTCGATCACCTCACACTCGATTCCCTCGCCGGCCAACTCCTCGGCAGCCTCCAGGGCCTTCACCGCCATCATCGAATAGGAAACAATGGTGACATCCCCGCCGCTTCGGCGAACGGCGGCCTTGCCGAAGGGAACGAGATGTTCACCCTCCGGAACCTCCCCTTCCATCTGGTACGCCCGTTTGTGTTCGAAGAAGATCACCGGGTTATCGTCTCTGATGGCCGTCTTCAGGAGGCCCTTCACATCGGCCGGCAGGATCGGAGCAGCCACCTTGAGTCCCGGGATATGGTTGAACCAGGCTTCGAAAGACTGCGAGTGCTGGGCCGCATTACCGCCGCCGGCACCGAAGGGAGCCCGCACCACCAGGGGCATCTCGATATTGCCGCCGAACATATACCGCATCTTGGCGGCCATGTTCACGATCTGATCGGAGGCCAGGGTGATCCAGTCGGAGTAAAGGATCTCCACGATTGGCCGTAGCCCCATGGCCGCGGCGCCGACACCGGCACCGGTGAAGGCCGGCTCGGAGATCGGCGTGTCCCGTACCCGCTTCGGTCCGAACCGGTCCAGCAGCCCCCTGGTCACTCCGAAGGGATTCCCCCTGACACCGACGTCGCATCCCATGATGATGACGCTCCGGTCTCGTTCCATCTCCTCACACAAACCATCGTTCAACGCCTCGCGTACCGTCTTTACGCTCATGTTGCCCTCCTTACTCGATACGCTCGTTACCGGCGTACACGTTGTCGAACAGCGACCCCGGGGAGGGCTCGGAGCAGTCGTTCTCGGCATACCGCACGGCTTCCGCGACTGCCTCGCCTGCATCCTTTTCGATCCGGTCCAGCTCCCCGGCCGTCGCGATACCTTCATCGATGAGAAATGTCCTGGTTCGTGGTATCGGATCGAGTTCCCAGTAGGGCTTCACGGCATCCAGGTCCCGATACCACTGATCATCGGCCACGAAGTGCCCGAGTAACCGCACGAAACGGGCCTCGATCAGGGTCGGGCCTTTTCCACTCCGCGCGTTTCGGACGGCCTTTTTCACGGCCTCGTACACGGCGAACACATTGAATCCGTCTACTTTCAGACCCGGTATGCCGTAGCCCCCGGCCCGCTTGTAGAGATCGGTCTCTCCGGCGACCCAATCGATAGGAGTGGCGATGGCCAATTGGTTGTTTTCGATCAGGAACACAACAGGCAGATTCCAGGCGGCCGCCAGGTTGATCGACTCGTGCCACACCCCCTGATTTGTGCCGCCGTCCCCGTGAAAGCACACGGTGACCCTATCGTTCCCGAGGACGTCCGAGGCCAGAGCCGATCCGACGGCGATGGGCATACCGCTGCCCACGATACCGGTCGCTCCGAGCATACCGTGTTCCACGTCGGCAATGTGCATGGATCCGCCCTTGCCGTGATTGTATCCTTCGCACTTACCGAAGAGTTCTGCCATCATCTTCTTGACGTCGCCGCCCTTGGCGATGACATGTCCATGTCCACGATGTGTGCTTGTGATGGCGTCGTCCGGATTCAGGGCCATACACGCTCCCACCGCGACCGCCTCGGCGCCGACGTACGAGTGAGCGAGTCCGTAGATCTTGTTCGCCATCCACAGATCCTTTACCTGCGTATCGAACTCGCGGATCGTACACATCTTCCTGTACGCTTCCAGGATCGCATCGGTCTTCAACCCCTTGGGCCGTTTCAAGGGTGGATAGTTCTTCATCTCATCGAATACCCCTACCTTCTTCACGGCTTCCTTCTCCATATCAATCGCCATTCAGTCCTCCATTCCGTGTTCATTCCACCATTTCGTCGGACCACTATTTTCCATCATCGAATAATCGTCTCGTCCGGACTCAGCACCGTTACCTCCGGCGCGTACGCACCCCGGGCCTGCTGCTCGGATACCAGTCGCAGGAAATCCTTCACGTCCTGGGTTTCCGGATCTACATAGTGGGAGGTCACCACCTCCCTCAGACCGAGCATTTCCGACGCCTGCAGCGCCTCATAGGGGGTGAGTTCGCCGGAGAGGTAACACTCCGGATGGGGAAGCGCTACCCCCTCCTCCGCGGGAAGGGATACATGCATGAGACCGATGGTGGGACGAAAGGTCTTTCCCAGAAGAACCATATCCGAAAAGAGGGCCGTGTCTCCCGGATGGTAGATCACCTGCCCGTCACCGGCTTCGAGCATAAAGCCCATCGCCGGACCCGAGAGGAGACTGCCGTCGGGATTCTTGGCGAATGACCAGTGCCGGCTTTCCACAGGCGTCACCCTGATCCCGGCCACCTCCATCCGCATTCCCCAAATGGTGACCCGCATCAGGTCCGGATCGGCACCGTGATTGACGGTAAGGTTCCGGAGCACATCCAAGGCGCACACTACCTTGGGCCGATATTTCTCGATCACCATCGGCGCCTCGCCGAGATGATCGAAGGCGTTATGCGTGAGCAGGAGCAGGTCGACCCTTTCGAGATCGTCGACGCCGGTCTTGCAATAGGGGTTTCCCTCCAGAAACGGATCGATCACCACATGCCTTCCGTCGGCCGTGACGATCTTGTATCCGGCCACTCCGAAGAACTGAATCTGAATACTCATTTCTCCTCTCCTTGCTTTGATGGAATCGAGTTGTCCTCAATCCGGATTATGTAACCGAAGAATCACCCGGTCGACTTACAGCTCCGCTGCGGCTTTCTCGAACACCTCCCGCATGCGGATACACTCGGAGACATTATCGACCTCGTTCATCCGCTCCCATTCGGTCCATACGTACTCGATGCCGATCCAACCGGGGTATCCGCTCTCCGCCATCTTCCGGACCACGCGAGGATAGTCGATGGTGTTGTCCTCCAGCGTGACTTGAGCCCGTTCGCCGTTCGCCCCCCGGGCGTGAAAATGACTCGCGTATCGGACGAGAGGTTCGACAACACTGTCCGTATACCCGAGCTTCGTGAAGTGGGTATAGTCGAGGGTGAGGGTCAGGCCGGATACATCCTTTACGAGACATTCGGCCCTTTTCGGGTCTTGACAGAAACTGCCGATATGCGCCTCTACCGCAAAGGTGATGTCGGCGTCGTCCGCCCTCTCCGTCCGCCAAGAGAGTTCGTCCACGGCCCGGGCGTAGGAACTTTCGTGCTCCTCCCCTTCGAAGTGCACCCCCGGCAGGAGCGTCACATGCTTGGCACCGCACAACCGGGCGAACTCGAGGGTTTGCAGATACCGTTCCCCCACCCGTTGTCGGATTCCGTCATCGGGATGATTGAGTGCGGCGGATTCGAAATCCGTTGCCATCTGGAGGAATAGGTCCGCAAGGACCAATCCACGATCCTCCAGTTTTCGCTTCAGAGTTACGGCATTCCCGGGGATGTCGGCGAACATGGCATCCGGCTGCAGGTGAGAGCGGTCTTGAAAGAGGCCGATATCCACTCCTTCGAACCCCAGCAGCTTGATAAGGTCCAAGGATTTCTCGTGACTCAGCAGCGGAAAGGTGAAGTCCGCCCCGGCGAATCGAAATTGCATCTGCTCCTCCTCTTCATTCGACAGCCATTGCCTGCCCTCATCACTCCTAGTTTACCCTATGTAGAGACCGCCGTTGATATCCACCACCGCCCCGGTGATGAAGCCGGCCGCCTCCGATGCCAGAAACCCAACCAGATCGGCAATCTCCTTCGGCCGGCCCAGCCTGCCTAACGGAATCATGGTCTCGAGCTCCGCCACCTTCTCGGGAGTGAATCCCTTGATGATTTCGCTATCGGTGGTACCCGGCGCTACCGCGTTGACCGTGATCTGCCACTTCGCCAATCGGAGTGCCAGGCCTTTGGACAACCCGAGCATGCCCGCCTTCGAGGCGCTGTACGCCAGCCCGTTGGCATAACCGCCCATCCGCCCCGCAGAGGAGGAGATGAAGACGATTCGACCCCATCGGTTGCGTTTCATATAGGGAAGCGCCGCCTGAGTGACGAAGAACGATCCCTTCAGATTTATGTCAAGGATGCTGTCCCACTCCTCTTCGGTAATCTCTTCCGGCAGAGTGGCGTGTAAAATTCCGGCGTTGTTGATGACGACATCAACCGAGCCCAACCGTTCGGCTACAGCCGGAATCACAGCCCGAACCTGAGCGACGTCGGAGACATCCATCCGCCGGGCCACGGCCGTTCCTCCGGCCTTGCGGATCTCTTCGGCGGTGGCCTCCGCCGTATCCTCATTGACATCCGTAACGGCTACCGCAAACCCCTGCCCGCCGAGAACCCGAGATATCTCCCGCCCGATCCCCTGACCGCCGCCGGTGACGACTGCAGCTTTCGCACTCATTTTATCCTCCGTATACATACCAAGCCGATTCCACTACTGTCCGAAAGATAACCATCCGGCCATCTCGCCAGCTGGTCTGACCAGTAAAAATATACCATCACTTTTCACGGGTGTCAACGAAACTCAGGCTTCGGCGGTAAGAAAATCGACGACAGTCCGATTCACGATCGACCCGCCTTCGAAACCGTCCGCAGCTGCGGTCTCGCTCCATCGGTCGAACCGGCCGCCACATTCTCCTCGGTAAAGGTCGCCATGAGGATCTCCCTCGCCCAGAACCGTTCCACGTCCGCGAACGTCGGGAAACCGGGACGGTCATCCTCTTCGGAGTATTCACTGAGAAGCGCCTCGGCCTTGGCATGAATCCACCGAACCTCGGCGGCAGCGACGGCCACCTCGTACGCCTTGAGACCGTCCAGTCCGACGGCGCAGTGGGGGCCGTGCGGCTCGCACGGCCCGTAGGTGAAATAGACGACAGGCTTTCGTTCGAAGGCCGTCTCCAATTCATGCGGCAGTTGACCGCCCTACCGCATGCTTCTATACTCGGATTCCTCGATATGAATACGGAAACGACGGTACACAGATTACGGAAAGAACTCTTCTACGGCCTCTCCAAATATACAAAGAACATGCCGGACTTCTTCGTCCCCGAACGGTTGGAGATCCTGAGTCCCCGGCAGGGATATCGGTTTCTCGATACCGTCGCCGAAAGGATACACGATGAGCAAGAGGTAATCGTATACGTACATTTCCCCTTCTGTGTTTCCGAGTGCACCTACTGCAACACGTTTCCTCATCCGGCGGACCGGAAACGGCAGGAGGAGTATGTCCGCAACCTGCTTCGGGAGATCGAACTCGTGCACTCTCGAGGCGTGCTGGACGGCAAGAGGATCAGGTGTCTCTATTTCGGCGGCGGCACACCGACCTCGTTCGGAGATGAGGAATTGGAAGCGATAACCCGCGCCGTAGTCGAATCGTCTCGTGGAGTCCGCTTCACCGAGTCGGGCTCGTATGACTTCACTGTGGAATCAAAACCCTCCCCAACCCTCTCCGAAACCCGCATTAACCGCCTGCAGGAGATGGGGGCGACACGGATAAGCCTGGGGTGTCAGACCTTCGATAGCCGGGTGCTCAATTATTGCGGGCGGACACACACACCGGAGGAAGCAGCCCACTGCATCGACCGGGCCCATGACGCGAGACTCAAGGTGAATCTGGATATGATGCTCGGTTTACCCGGGCAGAGCGTCGAAAATGTCATGGACGACCTACAGATACTGGAGTATCTCGATCCCGACGCCATCGAATATATCAGGCATGAGGTAGTCAACCCGAAGGTGATCGGGTTATACCGCCGCCAACCGGAACTCATGACCACCGATGACGCACTCTTCGAGATGATCCGACAGACGCACGCCTGGATAGAGCGCTACGGATACGAGCAGAACGGCCGATTCACCGGACCCGAGGCGTTCCCCTACCGGTATCATTGGCTGAAGGAGAAACCGATCATTGCATTCGGATCACGGGCACGGTCATACGCCGGCGGACTCTGCTGGGAAAACCACGACAACCTGCATCTTTACTACAACATGTGCGACGCGGGATTCGCCGCCGTCGGCCGAACCCTCGAATCCACCCCGCGGGAGCTGATGTTTCGCTCCATCTACCTCGGCCTGCAGTTGGCCGCGGGAGTAAACCGGCGGTCATTCAGGAAGATACACGGCACCGATCCGGCCGAAGCGTTTCCCGGTATCTTCGATCGCCTGAGCGAGCTCGAATGTATATCCGTCACGGATGATCACATCGCCCTGACGCCGATGGGGCGGACCTTCATCGAGGACGTAAGTTGTCACCTGATAGACTCCATATTACATTCCGAATACGGCGAACTCCGAAGGGTCCCCCACTCCTCCGGAACACACTTCCGAGAACAGGTCGACGAGTACGTTGATACGAGAATCCAGGCATAACCGGTGTCCTAAACTGCCCGATCACCTCGCCCCAACCGTGGAATCATGGTAGTATTACGCTTGATATCGATCGATTGTCTATCTTAAAAGGGATAGGCTGAAACGAGCAAGGAGGAGACATGTCGAAAGCATTGAAGATCGGGATAATCGGATGCGGTACCATCGGCAATGTTCACGCCGACAGCATTGCCAAGGCGGAAAACTGCGTGTTGTACGGAGCGGCCGATATCGATCCGAATGCGCTGCAGGTCCTCGCGGAAAAACATCGAATCAAGCATACCGTTACCGAGTATCGTGAGCTCTTGAAGGATCCCGAAATCGATGCGGTGACCGTGGGCGTGCCGAACTACCTGCATGCTCCCATCACCATCGACGCCCTGGAGGCGGGAAAGCACGTGTTCTGCGAGAAGCCGATCTCGACCAACCTGGCGGGCGCCGAGGAGATGGCCGCCACGGCAAAAAAATCGGGGAAACGGCTGACCATCGGCGTCGTGAACCGCTACGCCGATTCGGTCAACCAGATCAAACGGATCATCGAACGGGGCGAACTCGGTGAGGTGTATCAGGTGAACATCAAGTTCAAGTCCTACCGCAGCATTCCGGGGCTCGGGAGCTGGTTCACCGACAAGTCCAAGGCCGGCGGGGGAGTGATGATCGACTGGGGCGTTCACTTCATCGACTTGGTCCTGTACATCCTCGGCGGCCCGAAGATCACCGCGGTTTCCGGGCAGGGATTCGGGCTGCTGGCGAAGGATCTCGAGTCATACAAGTATCTCACGATGTGGGCCGGACCGCCGGACTACTCCGGGGTCTACGACGTCGAGGAGTATGCCTCGGGAATCATCCGCACCGACGGCGCCTTCATCAACTTCGAGGGGGCCTGGGCCTGCAACATCAACGAGAAGGCGATGTACGTGGACTTCCTCGGTTCCACGGGCGGCATCAGGCTGGAATACGGGGCCGGTTTCACGATCTACGGCCAGGACGAGGAGTTCCTCTTCGAGACGAAACCGATCAAGACGGACTCCGATTTCTTCGTGAACGAGTTCGAGGGATTCGCCCAGTCGATCCTCGCCGGAGAGCCGAACCGCGCCGACATCGACGCCGTCCTGCCCGGTCAGAGGGTCCTCGAGATGTTCTACACCTCCTCTCGGGAGGGACGGGAGATCCGGACGGAAGAATGATCGATACGACAAAGTACGGCAAACGCAAACTGTAGACGGGAGAGTACACATGAAGATAGGAATCATGGTGGACTCGCTGCGCATGCCCCTGCGGGAGGGCATCGTCAAGGCGAAGGAACTCGGCGCCGCGGGACTGCAGATATACGCGGTGGAGGGGGAGATGGCTCCCGAGAACCTCGGGAAGGAAGGCCGGAAAGAACTGAAACGGTTCATAGAAGATCAGGGGGTGGCGGTGGCCGCCATCTGCGGCGACCTCGGCGGTCACGGATTCGCGGTATCCGAGGATAATCCCCACAAGATCGAACGTTCGAAACGGATCGTGGAGCTGGCCAAGGACCTGGGAACCGACGTGATCACCACCCACCTGGGGGTGGTGCCGGCGGACGAATCGGCGCCGGCATACTCCGCCATCCGGGACGCCTGCGAAGCCATCGGTAGGTTCGCGGATTCGATGGAGGCCTGTTTCGCGGTGGAGACCGGACCGGAACCCGCGAGCCGACTGGGGAAGTTCATACGTGCCCTTCCCTGCGACGGCGTCCGAGTCAACTTCGATCCGGCGAATCTCGCCATGGTCATCGGCGAGAACGCGGCGGAGAGTGTCCGCACGGTGGGCGACCTGATCGTACACACCCATGCAAAAGACGGCGTCATGGTCTCGAAGAGCGATCCGGCCAAGATCTACGGATTCTTCGCGGAGGGCGGGATCGGCGACCTTCGGCTGGACGACTTCTTCAAGGAAGTACCTCTCGGCGAGGGAGACGTCGACTTCCCCGCCTATCTCACGGCCCTCGCCGGAACGGGCTACGACGGCTACCTCACCATCGAACGTGAAGTCGGGGAGAATCCCGCGGCCGACATCGCCAAGGCGGTCGAGTTCCTGCGAGAAGCGTTGGCTGCGATGTAGCCCCGTTATCACAGGAAAATCACTATAGGATAATCATCACGAGACAATCATCAACGGAAGGAGCAAATAAATGCAGATCGGAGTGAGTTCATACAGTTTCACGGCCGCCGTTAAGGCCGGCAGGATGGAGTTCATCGAGATACCGGCCAAGGCGAAGGAGATGGGATTCGACGTGATCGAGTTCGCCGCGCTGATCGTACCGGAAGGCGAGACGACATCGGATTTCGCCGCCAGGCTGAAGGACGCCTGCGACAAGTCAGGAATCCAAGTCGGCAACTACACGATCAAGGCCGACTTCATCAACGGCGTGAACGTGCCGCCGGAGGAGGAGCCGGAACGGCTCCGAGACGAACTTGAGATCGCCAAGATCCTCGGTTCTCCCGGCATGCGTCACGACGCCACCTGGCGCTTTTCAGGCACCTTCGACCAGGCTCTGCCCATCCTTGCCGAGGGATGCCGGAAGGTGACGGAGATAGCCGCCGCCATGGGGATCAAGACCATGGTCGAAAACCACGGCTTCTTCGCCCAGGACTCGGACAGGATGGAGAAGCTGGTTGCCGCGGTAGGCCATGAAAACTTCGGGCTCCTGGTGGACATGGGAAACTTCCTCTGCGCCGACGAGGACCCGACCCATGCCGTCGGCAGAGTCGCCCCCTTCGCCTCCCACGTGCATGCGAAAGACTTCCACGTGAAGCCCGGATACGGACCGGACCCCGGGCAGGGCTGGTTCCGCTCCCGGGCGGGGAACTATCTGCGGGGAGCGATCATCGGCCATGGGGTCGTACCGGTGGGACAATGCCTCGACATCCTGAAACGAGTCGGGTACGACGGCGTTGTCTCCATCGAGTTCGAAGGGATCGAAGCCCCGGAAGTGGGGATTCCCTACGGACTTGAGAATCTCAAGAAGTATCTCGGGGCAGCAGGAGCGTAGGATGAAATATCGGAATTTAGGCAACACGGGACTCACGGTCTCGGAGGTTGGACTCGGGTGTAACCGGCTCGGGGAGGAGGCCTACGACGACTCCTACTGGATAGACCTGGTGAGGGAGGCGGTCGACCTGGGCGTCACCGTCTTCGACACCTCGGAACGGTATGCCGACAGCCATTCGGAGGATATCCTGGGGGCGACCCTGGGAGGTCCGAAGGGACTGAAAAGCACGAGTTCCGGCGAACTCGTCATCGCCACCAAGGTCAGCGGCATAAGTGCCGAGGACGATCGCCCCTACTCGGTCAAACACATCCTTGCCGCCTGCGACGGGAGCCTCCGGCGCCTCAGGGTCGACTGCATCGACGTCTATCAGTTGCACAGCCCCGACAGAGAAGCTCTGGAACGACTCGAATGGGCCGAAGCCTTCACAAAGCTGCGGGAGGCGGGCAAGATCCGGTTCCCGGCGGTGGCCATCCGTACCGCCGACGACGGACTGTTCTGTGTACGCCACGGCATGCCGCGGGTGCTGCAGGTCACCTACAACATGGTCGACACGGCGGTAGCCGACGAGTTATTGGACGCGGCCCACGAAGCCGGGGTAGGCATCCTCTGCCGCATGCCGTTGGCGAGGGGCATCCTCACCGGCAAGTTCAAGGGCGATCCCTCGGCGACCACAGGGCACCGGGCGGGGCTGTTCAACGATGACTACATCAGAGACGTCATCTCTAAGGCCGAGGCATTGATGCCTATCGGCGAGGAGTACGATGGGGGGATCACCCGCATGGCTCATCACTTCAGCCTGACCCCGCAGTCCGTATCCGCTATCATCCCCGGCGCCCGTACTTCGGAGCAGCTACACGAGAACGTGGCTGCCTCCAACGGCCTGGGACTGGATCCCGGGTTCGCAGACAAAGTTGCGGCAGTACGCCGCGAGTGGACGTGACGAACTTGTATGCTATAGCTCCCGAGAGGTAATACGATGAATATCATCTACATCCATTCTCACGACACCGGACGGTACATCAGCCCCTACGGATATCCGGTACCGACACCGGCCATCGATCGATTCGCCCGGGAAGGCGTCGTGTTCCGGCAGGCATTCTGCGCCAATCCTACCTGCTCCGCGTCCCGGGCCGCTCTCCTGACCGGCCAGTGGCCGCACTCCAACGGCATGCTCGGACTGGCCCACCGCGGCTGGAAACTCAACGACTACGACCGCCATCTGGCACACACCCTCAACGATGCAGGCTTTTCCACGGCCCTCTGCGGCGTACAGCATGTACTGAGCCACCAGGATACCAACGGGAGCAAGCTCGAGGTCGCCCGCAAACTTGGGTACGAACGCTGCCTGGACGCGGAGCCGGGGACGGAGGGCAAAACTCTCGGCATGATCGCCGCCGACTACGTCCACTCCAAGCCTGAAGGACCCTTCTTTCTCGCCTTCGGTCACCATCACACCCACCGGAAGTTCAATCAGGCCGGCCCGGAGGACGATCCCAACTTCATCCGTCCTCCGGCGATCTTCCCCGATACACCCGAAACTCGACAAGATATGGCTGAGTTCCGTGCATCGGCGCGGGAGTGGGACGGCGAAGTGAGGCTGGTTCTGGATGCGGTAGACGAGGCCGGCCTGCGTGACGACACCCTGATCATCCTCACCACCGATCACGGCATCGCCTTCCCCTTCATGAAGTGCAATCTCACCGATCACGGCATCGGCGTGCTTCTTGTCATGCGGGGGCCCGGTGGCTTCGAAGGCGGCAAGGTCATCGACGCCTTGGTGAGTCACGTGGACGTGTACCCTACGCTGTGTGAGTACCTCGGAGTCGATCCGCCGGCGAAATTGCAGGGCGTCTCCTTCCTGCCGGTCATACGGGGCGAGACCGTCTCGGTGCGGGAGGAGGTGTTCGCCGAGGTGAACTACCACGCCTCCTTCGAACCGATGCGGGCGGTGAGAACCGAGCGCTACAAGTACATCCGCCGCTACGACCATCGGGAAAAGCCGGTACTGCCGAATATCGACGCGGGGTACACCAAGTCCTTTCTCCTCGATCGGGGACTCACCGAACAACCGCGGAGCGACGAGATGCTCTTCGACCTGGTATTCGACCCCATGGAGGTGAACAACCTAGCCGATCGGCCCGGTCACGAGGAAACCGTCGCGGAGATGAAGGAAAAACTCGAGCGCTGGATGCGACAGACCAATGATCCCCTGCTGGGGGGCTCCCTCGATCCGGCACCGGAAGGGAAGCGACTCGACGCTCCGGACGCCCTGAATCCCGGCGGTTGATCCGAGAGATAAACCTGGTCAACGCCTGTGCGTAGATCGTATGAGGCTCTCTTAAAATTGTCATCTTTGAAAGTGCCCGATATATTCAGATTCGCCG
>CAZAKE010000059.1:0-6605 GCA_964485495.1 uncultured Spirochaetales bacterium | reverse complement strand
GTCATATGACCGTAGTAATATGACCACAGGAAGTCGTCAAGACACCACGTCCCGACATCACACCCCGAGCCCGCCGTTTCGTTCGAACCGTGCCCAGAAGCGCCTTCCCCACTCCGAGGCCTGGTCGTCCCAGTCGTCCCGGTATCTCGCGAGGTTGTCGTAGAGCCGGGTGACGGTGTCCCCCGTCGACGCGTCCGAGGAAAGATCCTTCATCTCCTGCGGATCCTCGACGAGATCGAAGAGCTGAACGTGGTTCTCGTCCCCGAACGAATAGAGGATCAGCTTGTACCGATCGTCTTTGTAGCTCCGCATCAGATCGGTCAGGGCGAAGTAGAGGTCCTCCCGCACCGGTTTCCCGCCGCCGGCGATGATCCCCTTCAGGCTGTTCCCCTCCACGGTGGCGGGAATCTCGAATCCCAGCATGTCGCACAGGGTCGGATAGATATCCAGGAGATAGGCGTACTCATCCCGCTTCTCGCCCCTGGGGATGCCGGGTCCGGCGAAGATCAACGGCACCCGCACGCTGTGCTCGTAGTGGTTCTGTTTGCCGAACAGGCCGTGACGGCCGACCGCCAGGCCGTTGTCACCGGCGAAGACGAAGATGGTATTCTCGTACTCCCCCTTCTCCTCCAGGGCCTTCATGACCCGCCCGATGCCGTCGTCTAGGTGGGTGATCATGGCGTAGTACTCGGCGATCTGCCGGCGGGTGTCCTCTTCGGTCCGCGGATAGGGTGCCAGCATCTCGTCACGGCCGTACTTCATGCCGAACTCGAAGGGATGTTCAGGCGTAAAACTCTCCGGCAGGGCGATCTTAGCCGGATCGTACATCGTCCTGAACTTCTCGGGCATAGAGCGGGGATCGTGAGGGGCCAGGAAGGCGATGTACACGAAGAGAGGATCGTCCCCGTCGTAGCCGCGGATGAAATCGACGGAGAAGTCCGACAGGGTGTCGGTAGAGTGGACGCCGAAGTTGACGTGGTCGACGATGCGGGTCACCTCACGGTTGGAGACGAAGGGATCGTTGATGGCCATGGTCTCGGCAGGATACCGGCCGGAGGGATCGAAGCGGCACATGGGAACGTTCCAGTGGTCCGCCATCCCCCCGAACATGACCTCGCCGCCGGTTGAGAAGCTCCTAGCGTAGGAGCGGGGACCGTTGTGCCACTTGCCGGTGCCGAAGGCGGTGTAGCCGGCCTTTTGAAAGGTCTCGCCCATGAGGGCGTGGTTCTCCGGGACTCCCTGCCCGGCGCCCTCCAGGTGGAAGAGAGTCCGGCCGGTGTGCAGCATGGCCCGGCTGGGCATGCACACGGCCCCGGAGGTCCCGCAGGGAATGTGGGCCCGGGTGAAGGTGGTTCCCTCCGACACCAGTCGGTCAATGTTGGGTGTGATGATCTCGTCGTTTCCCAGTGCGGCGATGGTGTCGAAGCGCTGGTCGTCGGTAAAAAAAATTACTACGTTGGGTTGCTTCTGCATCTTGGTTACTCCTCTTCCTATCCTGCTCAACTATTGCCGTTCTACTCTTTCATCTTTCTCTTATATTTTTGCGCCCTTAGTTGGTATGAACGGCTTTTCAGCTCTTCCAACTGCCGGGCTCCTGGAATTCGTTGACCGGACGGTAGCCGCCGGCGGCGTCGCCGTAGTCGGCTCCACGATGGCTGCGCCTGGCCGAGTCGATGAACTCCTCGAGTTCGCCCCGCATCCGGCCGCAGAATCGTTCCTCTTTCGTAGAGACATCCGTAGTCTCCCCGGGATCATCGACGACGTCGAAACAGAGGTCTTCGTCGCCGACGGAGGAGAGGTTGGTCAAATATTTCAGCCTGTCGTCGATCATCGCCATGGTCGGAGATCCGAACATGGCCGTCTTTCCATCGAGAAACCTGAAGGGGATGGGAACGCTACGCTCCTCCCGGTCGCCTTGGATAAGAGGCATGATGTCGATGCCGTCTATCGGCCGATCGTCCGGCAGGTCGAAAGCGGTAACGGCACGAACGGTGGGGAGGTAGTCCAACGTGCTGCAGGGCGCCTCGATCCGCGAGCCCGGTCCGACATGGTCCTTCCACCGCAGTACGGCGGGCACCGCGACGCCGCCGTCGAAGAGGCTTCGTTTTCGTCCCCGCAAGCCGCCGGTGCTCCCGCAGCACCGGCTCCAGCGCGGGTTGGCGTCATGGCCGCCGCCGATACCCTCGGGCCCGTTGTCGCTGCAGAACCATACCATGGTGTTCTCGGAGATTCCCTCTTCGTCCAGTACGCCCAGCAACCGACCCACCTGCTCGTCCATGGCGGTGACGCACCCGTAGTAGTGACGGCAGTTCTCCGGATATCGATTATACCGCTCCAGGTATTCCGGTCCGGCTACCACCGGCGTGTGGGGCGCGTGGAACCAGATCACCGCCAGGAACGGAGTTCCGGCCGCGGCGTGTCCGCGGATGAAGGGTACCGCCCGGTCCATGATCACCCGTGAATCGTCACCGGAGAGGTTCTCATCGATCCTCGTTCCCTCTTCGTCCCGGTAGAAGGTACCGAAGGGGGTGCCGGAATCGCCCCACCCTTCGGGGGTCACCATCGGATCCCACGTCGGGACCTTGGCCTCGGTGGAGAAGCAGGTGTCGAAACCCCGCTCCCACGGCGGCGCATAGAGGTGTTCGCTCCCCGGACCGCCCCGATTTCCCTCAGACTCCGCCAGATTGATGGTGCCCAGGTGCCACTTGCCGAAGTGTCCGGTGGCATAGCCGAGAGACTTCAGTCCGTGAGCGAGGGTGTACTCATCGGCGGGAAGCCGCCCATCGTTGGCGTGGTTAATGCCGTAACGGATGTAGTGCCTGCCGGTCAGGCAGGTCCCCCGGGTAGGAGAACACACCGGACCGCCGGCATAGAAACGGGTGAACACCGCACCTTCCGACGCCATCCTGTCCAAGCCCGGCGTCCGGATGATCTCGTTGCCGTTGAAACCGGTGTCTCCGTACCCGAGGTCGTCACACATGACAAGGATGACATTCGGTCGCCGATCGTCGCCACCGTTCATAGTAGGTACTCCTTCTATCTATCAGACTATCAGACAATCAGAGCTTTCCGAATCTCCTTGAATCCAATCGGCCTAATACACCTTACGCCGGATGAGCTGCAGGATACTAGCCAGCGCCATTACCCCGAGCCCGCAGGCGGCCGCGATAACTACCGCCGGTGCCGGTTCGACGCCCGCCCCTGTACGCTTGATGACGATGCCGGCATACGCCCAGACGACGACCAGGGCGTAGTAGATGTCCTTCCTGGTGAAGACCACGCCCAGGGTGATTCCGGTTCCCACGATCAGGACCAGCACCGTCCAGATCTGTTCGCTAAAGCCCAAACCGCCCCACCCGGCGTTCACCAGGACGGCGGTGACGTTGGCGATGGTCGCGACGGTGATCCAGCCGAGGTAGACGCTCAGGGGAAGATGCACGAGGTAGCGTTCACCCTTTTCGGCGTCGGAGAGTCCTACACGCAGCGAAAGATACATCTTCAGGAGGGCTGTCAGCAGCAGCAGCATCAACAATAGCGAGGTAATCACATGCTCATAGTGCCACGCGACGATCCAGAAGAGGTTCGCCAGAGAGGAGATGAAGAAGAGGATGCCGATGTCCTCGAGGAAGCCGCTCCTGCCGGTCTCCTTGCGCAGCGCCAGGACGAGTTGATAGACGATGAACGCGGCCAGCAACAGATAGATGAGAGCCCATATAGAGAAGGTCAACCCGGCGGGGACGAAGAGGTTGGGATACAGATCCGACAACTCACCCGTCCCTTTCCCTCCCAACGGCAGGGCGTTGGCAAGCCCGTTCAGGACCAGTGTCCCGAGAAATCCCACGAGGTTCAAGATAGCATAGGTGATTCGTCTCGATTCGATTGTCATGTAGGTGCCTCCTATAAAAAACCTGAATAAACCGTTGCGTATATGACCGGATATCCGCCGGTAGAACTCGAGCTTCAGCCCAGGATCTCGCCTACCATCGCCGCGTTTTCCTCCACGATGTCCTCCTTGTCGCCTCGGTGCATCCCGACGTTCACCACGTCTCCGGGTTTGATGCTCTCGAATGCGTATTCGAAGGCCATCTGGGGATCGATCCTACCGGCAGCCATGATCTTATATCCGATACAGGGCTTCTCGATGGCGCGGATGGCCTCGACGGCCGGGACGATATCCCCCAGCCGAAACTTGCTGCCCTCTCCCGTGTGGAGGCTGCCACAGTTGAAAAAACAGACCACGTGAAAATCCACCAGGTCTTCCTCATAGGCCCACAGGTGTGCCCGTGGATCGTGTGCGGCGACGCCCACCGGAACACCCGCCTCCCTGGCGACTGCAGCCCAGGATCGTACCGTATCGGCGTCCCCGGATGCATAGGCATCGTCGATGAGGGCACCATGAAAATACAGGGCGGAACACCCGATCTCGACGCACTCCTCGATGGCGGCGTTCATGTCGGGCTTACGCCTGTGATTCACCTGAGTAATCCACCGCAGATTTCCATCGCCGTTCATATAACTCCGAACGGCTGCAATTACGTTGGGCGACTCGTTGTTGGTAATCATGGTGTTGATCCCCGCGGCCTCGGCCCGTCGCCAGGTCTCGAGGATTCTCTCCTCGGTATGGTAAGAGCGCATCTCCTCGTCCCGCTGCTTGTTCTGATGGCTGAATCCACCGAATGGGTTCGCTCCGATGATAAGGCGCGTCACTTCGAGTCCACAAAAACTCACGGTCGGCAGCATAATACACTCCTCCGCAGATCGTCTGCATGTATGTTGTCTCAAATACTCTACTCCGGAACAGCCCGACTGTCACTCCCTTCGATACTTCGACACCTGCCCCTGCGTTTCGAATTGATGAGCTCATGAGAGTTGTGATATACTCATCTCCATGAAAACAAAGACAGGTGCCATTTACTTCGCATTCTGCGTAGTGCTGTTTTACGCGACATCCGGGTGTATGCTCTTCGTCACCGAGAGTGAGTTCTATGTCGAAAACGATACCGGCTATGACCTCTCCGTCTCATGGGTACTCGAGTACGACGGCTCGGAGGGTTCGACCACAGATCCCATTCCGCCGGGTGAATCGATGATGATCGCCGACGGAGAACTCCTCGAAGCCGACGAACTCCCGCCCTCCATCTATTTCTCGTCCATCACGATCGAGGCAGAGATCGGGGGTACAACCGTGACCGTCTACAGCCGAGACCCTGTAGACGATGACGAATGGGTACGCTCGGAGCAGGTGAGTCGGGGAGACTACATCTTCACCCTCACCCTCACCGATGACGATCTCATCCTGCCGACACGGTAACGGTCACCCGCGTCTTCTGAGAGAGAGAGAAAAGGCGGACCGCGATACCCATACTCATTCGTATCGCCCTGAGAAACATACGGGAACACAAGGTCAAGACCCTGATCACCGGCAGCGAGAAGGTACCGAGTATCCCGCAATTTGACCGGGTCTACGACTACGTCTCGTTCAGGTAATTTCTTCTGGAGGGGTACACCATACCGGCTTTGTCGCTGCCGCGGAGGTCGCTACCGCAGGCTTCCGAGACACGTCGAAGGATCTGATCGCCGGTGTCATGACCATAGCAGTCGTTTACCAACTTGAAATGATCGATATCAACGAAGTTTTCTCCTAGACCTAGACATGAGGGTCTATAATGCTCAGGGCGATAGACATTTACCAAGATGTGATATATACCAATATATATCATCAGGCATGGGAGGGGATGGAAATGGCGGACAGGGCAAAAGTCTTCAAAAACGGACGTTCGCAGGCAGTGCGAATTCCGCGACAGTATCGCTTCGACGGAGATGAGGTAAGAATATGGAAAGAGGGGAGCCGAGTAATTCTCGAACCCGTCGAACAGGAAGAGTGGCCGTCCGGTTTCTGGCAGTTATTCGAGAAAGATACGGACGAAGCTTTTCCCATCCCGGAACCACTTTCGAGCTCACCGGTCGATGTTGAGGAGCGGGTGTGAGGTATATTCTCGACACCAATATAGTCAGCTACTGGATGCGGGGAGATCCCCATATCCTTCCCCAAATACAAATGAAAAGACCCTGTGACCTCGCAATTACCCTCATCACATATGCAGAGATACGCTACGGGATTAACAAATCGAAGGAGAGACGCAAGGAACGAGATAAAAAGTTCAGCGCAATCACTTCCACTATCGAAGTCCTTCCCATGGACATAGAAGCGGCAGATCATTATGCCGACATACGGGTGGCACTCGAGCAGCGGGGTGTTCCGATAAGCGAACGAGACCTGCAGATTGCTGCGACAGCCCGGTCACTTGGTCTCACGGTCGTTACCCACAACACACGGGAGTTCTACAGGGTACCGGATTTGCAGGTCGAGGATTGGTGGGAATAGACGGAAGTGCCGTTCCTACTATGATGAAGTTATCGAACAAATGGAGCCAAGAGATGCGTGTTTTTTGACATAGACACCACCTTTTTATGTAGTACGAAAAGTAGGCTTTGTTGTGCGTTTTTCTCCCTCGCCTGACCTGAAAGAAAAAAGAGGGCACATTTGCCAATGCTCTCCGAAGTACCTAAAAAGAGCATGCCCCCCGGCCGCAGGGCATAGTGGA
>CAZAKE010000058.1:23236-25518 GCA_964485495.1 uncultured Spirochaetales bacterium | reverse complement strand
CTCGGCTTTCTGCTGCTGCAGCATGAGCATCTTCTCCTCGATGGTATCCCGGGCGATGATCCGATAGGAGAAGACCGGGTTTTGCTGACCGATCCGGTGGGTCCGGTCCACCGCCTGGCTCTCTGCCGCCCGGTTCCACCAGGGGTCGTAGATGAAGACATAGTCGGCGGCGGTAAGGTTCAGCCCTACCCCGCCTGTTTTCAGGGTCATGATAAAAGCGCCGATCTCCGGATCGGTTTGAAATCGGTGGACCAGCGCCTGCCGGTTCCCGGTGGCTCCGGTCATTACCAAGTTGGCCACTCCCGCGCTCTCCAGGTCCGAGGAAACCATCTCCACCACCGCGAGAAAGTTGGTAAAGACCAGACACTTGTGGCCGCTTTCCCGGATATCCTTGATCATGTCAATCAGCTGTTCCCTCTTGGCGGACCTTCCGGGATACTCTCCATCCTCTTCGGGAATCCCCGCCAGCCTTCGCAACTCGGCCATGGCCTGCAGGATGAGAAAGGATGCCTTGAAGATACCGTTCTTCTCGATAGCCTCGCGGATCTTCTCTTTCAGGTAGGTCCTCCGCCGGTGGTAGATCGCCAGATGTTCCGCATCCAGATCCACCAAAAGGGTCTGCTCGCTCTTCTCCGGCAGCTCTTTCAGCACATCCTGTTTCAGCCTCCGCAGCATAAAGGGGTAGATCTTTTTCTTAAGCTCCTTCAGCACCTGATCATTCTTTTCTTCCTGGATGGGTTTTCCATACTCTCGGGTAAAGCGGCTTTTGCTGCCGAAAAAGGAGGGGTTGAGAAAGCGGAAGAGACTATAGAGTTCGGCGAGGTTGTTCTCCATCGGTGTGCCGCTCAGGGCCAGACGATGCCGGGCTTTGAGGCCGAGGATCGCCATGGTCCGTTTGGCATTGAGATTCTTGATATGCTGCGATTCGTCCAGGACGAGATAGGAGAACTCGATGGGCAGGAGCTCCTCGACATCGATCCGAGTGATAGAATAAGTAGTGAGGATGATCTGCTTTTGCTCGGTGACTAAATCCTCCTTGCTGCGGCCGGGGCCGTAATGAATATGGATCGGAAGCTCCGGTGCAAAGCGCTCCAGCTCCTTCGCCCAGTTCCAGATAAGCGATCGGGGGGCGATGATAAGAACCGGCCCGTCAAGTTTGTCTTGATATGCCCTCCGCAATAGTGAGATCACCTGCACGGTCTTGCCCAGGCCCATCTCGTCGGCCAGACAGCCGCCGATTCCATGTTCGCAGAGGTGCTCCATCCATTGGACTCCATAGACCTGATACAATCTGAGGGCACTCTCGGCCAGGCTGTAGTCCCCGCTCTTCCGGTCCAGGGTATTGAAGCCCAGATAGAAGGATTCGATCCGCCTTCGCAGTTCCGGCGGAGCCTCTATCTCCTCCTCCACGTTGAACATCATCAAATCGAAGAAGGAGATCTCGATCCGGCCATCTTCATCATCCCCGGAACCCTTTACCAGGCGGATCAGCCGCTCGAACCGTTCAATCGACGCCGGTGACGGAAAGACACGGGTGGCATCGGGAAGGGAGATACAACCATGCTTCCGATACTCGGAGAGGAAGCTGCTCCAAGACCAGGAGGTCTCGTCTATCTCGACCGAAGCGGTGCCTTCAAAATAGTCGATACCATGGTCCAGCTTGAGCCTGACCGGCGGATTGAAATGGCGAATTTTGTACCGGGAAAGCTTCTCCGCCTCAAAGAGGGAGAAGGTGGTGACCAGCTTTCCCATATTGCGGCTAAGAAAGTCTCCCGCGTATTCGGGGGAGAGAATAAAGCGGCCATCCTCTTCCATCACCTGATCGCGGATCGTCCTGCCCTCCTTCTTAATCAGACGACGAAAAGCCTCCACCGGAGAGAGGGGGAAGACGACCTCCGAGAAGAAGATCTCCTTCTCATGTTCCTCGATCTCCACCACCTTGATGATCTCCTGCTCCTCGAAGAATCCGGGAGGATACCCGGGCAGGGTCGATACCGGCAGGATATGGAGGAAGCCGTAGGCATCGATCTCTTGGAAGAGGAGTCCGGGAACGGCAGTCCGGGGACCGGTGGTGACGGTTCTGAATCCCCGGTAATCGATTCCAAGCCCGGGTATCCGGGAGAGAATCAGGGAAAGATAGAGGGGAAGCTCCTGCCGGCCGACCCTCTTGCCGATCGTATCCACCTCCTTCCAGTGAACCCCGAGGTCTTCACACGAGAAGAGCCGGTTTCCGGCCAGAACATAATCGGGGGCTACCGCCTTCAGTTCCCCACCGTCGGCGG
>CAZAKE010000058.1:13433-23136 GCA_964485495.1 uncultured Spirochaetales bacterium | reverse complement strand
TTTCCGGCCAGAACATAATCGGGGGCTACCGCCTTCAGTTCCCCACCGTCGGCGGTGGGTTCGGCAGAGCCGGCGGTACCGGCCACTTGGTCTGCTCCGGTACGCCCGTCGGCCCCTTCAATCTTTCCGTTCCCCGGTTCAGAATCATCCGGCAGCGTGGGAAAAAGAAGAAACGATTCATCTTCCGTCGGGATGATCGAGACCATGACCTGCACAGTCTCCGGCTGAGGTATCAAGGCTGTACCGGAACTGCCATGCAATAGTCCGGAGGCGGCGGCGATCCCTATCATCCTTCCTCCGGGATCGTACAAGGTGAACTCACCCTCCTCCATCTCGATATCCCAGGAGAAGAAACGAGACTGCTTCTCAAGCAAGAGGGCGAACTCCTGCAGGGCCCGCCGCTCCGCGCCGGAATAGGAGCGGTAATCGGGCATCTTCCCCTTACCACGGCCGGCATCGATCGAAAGCATCGGCAGATCGCCGGATGTATCCAGAATGAATTTAAAATCGGTTTTCATATCGAAAAATCCCTTCGTTGTCTCCCCAAATAGGTGTCAGATAGCGGGGGGTATACAAAAAACTCCTACGTAAGGTTCGTGTGAACAAGTCCCACGTAAGATGTATCGTATATGAAACGATAGGCATTATAACATGTTGAAGAAAATACACAATGCGGCGCGAAACAGATTAAAGAATCAGATCTCTATCCCAATACTCGCTCAACGCGTATCTCCCCGAATGACACCCGGCCGCCGTCGTTCTCAGTAGGAACCCGGTCCGGATAACGGGCCCGTGGGATCAGCTGATTCTCTCCGTTTATCAGGTCCGCCTTGTCTATCTCGATATTGAAATTCCCATTGCCGGTTTGTCGGTGGTAGTCGAGACCTATCGATAGGGAAGGAATGGAGTATCGTTGAGAGCGTAGGAGAGCTCCGGAAGGTTGCGTGCGGTATCATCGGTCGAATCCGAGGAGGAACACTGTAATCGAAGCACGCTACCCAACCTACCGTGATAATCTCCGGTATCTCGGTTTCCGGAGAAACCGATGCACCCGGGCGGCCGCACGTTCTCCGGAAAAAACAGCCGGATACACACCCCCCATGTTCGTGCTGCTACCGCAAAGATAGACTCCCGGTAGAGGGGTGTCGCTGGAGAACCGATTCAGCCCCATTTGACCCACGCATTGCATGTGACCGTAACACCCGCCGCCCGGGCTCCATGTCCAATGCTGATTGGTAACCGGCGTGGCGTAATCGATCACTCGGATGTGACCGGCTAATTTCGGGAACGCTTTCTGGACATTGGCCAATAGCACTTCACCTAAGCGATTCTTGAATTCGATATATTCACCATCTCGTCTGCCCGAAGATTGATGAACCCATCGGGCGAAGGCATCGTCGGGCAGAAACAGAACCGCCTCGATAGAATGGTGCCCCGAAGGGGCATGACCACCGTCAGGATCTTTCGCGCTGGTACAAGAAAGAATGAAGCTGTCCATATGAAGCTGCAATACTCGTTGCACACTCTGTTCGACATCGTCACAGGCCCACTGTATCCGAGTCGCTGCCCCGAGCCCGGCCTCGGCCGGCTCCAGATCGATTCCGGCAAACAGATAGAAGGCACCGTAGGATGGGATATATCCCTTCCAGTGCCGGCGAAGTTTGGAAGGAATGGTCACCCCTTCCAGCACTTTCAGATAAAGATCACCAGGCGAACCGTTCCAAACCAGCGTCCGACCTCGGTACCGCCTTTTTCCCGCCGTCACGGCCCAATGAGGACCCTCTCTGCGCACCGAGGTAACCGGGCTACGTGCCGAGAGGATACCGTCATGATCGCGTATATGATCGACGAATGCATCCCGGAAGGCCCCGCTTCCACCGATCGGATAATATGCTCCGTCTTCATAGTGCACGAAGGCATAGGCCGTGAAGAGGGCGGCTAGAGCCGGGGCCGCTCCTACCTCGCCGCTATATCCGGCGATTACCGACCGCAACCCGACACTGTCGGTTATTTCGGCAGAATATCCGCCGACACTCTTACGCAAAGAACCAAGAAAAGCAGGGAGATGCGGCAACGCGTGTACAACCTTCATCCGTCGACTGCCGTCCGCGGGCGACAGAGAGTCGATGGTACCTTTTAAATCATCCAGTAATCTGGAAAACTTGTCTATGGCGTCATGTTCCTCCGGGAACGTGCTTCGTAAACGGTGAAGGAACTCCTTGCGTCCTTTCGGAATGGAGAATTCGAATGATGGAAACCGGTGATGAATGAATCCTTCCGGACAAATTTCATTGAAACGCAACCGATCTAGTAGTCCGTTCCGTTCGAAGTATCGATTGAATCTCCCCCCCGGACCGCACCCTCCTATATAGTGTAATCCGGTATCAAAATTATATCCCTCTCTTCGAAACGGGTTCAAATACCCACCGAAATTGGCTTGAGCTTCAAGTACCAACACGGAGTATCCCAGATTAGACAAACAGACCGCGGCCGAAAGCCCGCCGGCACCGCTCCCGGCGATTATCACATCGTAGACCATCTCCCGTCCTTACAGTAGGGATTAAGATTTCGTCCTCAGATCAAGTTCTCTCAAAACGGTCATCTTGAAAGAACCTCACGTATGCTGCCTTTTCCATTGGCGTGAGAATTTGCTATCTGTTTTTACTCTTTGCTTCCGTTGTATTATTTAATACCGAATTGTAGACAATTACAATTCATTTTTCAACCGGCACAGACACTTTCATACTGATTCCTCATGCCGCGTGACGGCTCCCGAGCCAATGATACTGACCATAGACTATACGACGCTGTTTTCGTAACAGGTCTATCCATGAACCCGCGCGACAAGTTCCAAGTCATCCGGAACGGCATAGTGGAGAAGCGGCATGACCTGTGGAGGCCCAGGGGATCCACCGAGTTCGGTCCTACGGAGCCAAATCTCAGGTACGTTCGGGATCGGTAGTATCGAGATTTTTTTTCAATACTCCTTGTCTCTTTCCGGGATTTCCCATATCATAAAGCGTATAACACCCGTAGGAGAAAAAGCATGAAAAAACTCATATCTGTCTCGATCTTGGCTCTCTTCGTTGCCATTTCCGCGTACCCGCAAATCGGTATATCCGGACTCGACCTATCACCGCGAGCCGCGGTATCTACCGCCCTCTCGGACGGCGACACTTTCACATTCCGGAACCACGCTCTCGATCACATGGCCTCGGATGCGAGATCCAACGTCCAATACTACTCGGATAAATGGCGTAAGGGGATGCGGCTCATGATCGCCAGCCAGATACTCTCCATCGTCTCCACGCCGCTCGTCATCTACGGGGGTGTCCGGCTGGCCCAACATATTGCCCAAGGAGCACCGACCCAGTTCGACATCACCACCAATCCGGAGGTCTTCATTCCTTTTTATATAGGCGGTGCATGCACCATAGCCGGTATCGTTACCTTCATTCCCGGAGTCGTGAATCTGGCGGTAGGTATCAGCGGCCACCTTCGATGGAAGCGGAGGCTCGGACGCACCGCGTTTTACGTATCCCCGGGAGTACGGGACGGGTCCTTCGCACTGCGTATCGGATTCCAGCCGGAGTAGCGTGTCCCGCAAATCGCAAATAGAGACAGACAGTAAACTGTCTCATTCACAAGTTCCACTACTGTGATGGTTCTTCGAGTTCTTTCAGGACCTGATCGGACGGAACGAAAATCACACTCCCATCATTTTCCCGTGCCTCAAGCTCTTTGATCGCACGACGATCGACCAGGTCTTCATAGTTATACCGTATTGAGACGATGCTCATTTTCTGCTCATTTTCTGTATATGTCCTCCCGCGTATCGATCCTGATGAAGCACCACGCACGAAACCCACCTAACCTATACGGAGGCGCAATGGAAAAAAAGATGGAAGTGCACGAAATGTTACCTACCGGGACGGACGCGATGCCGCGAGAACGGCTGATGTCCCGGGGAGTCGCCGCCTTGAGCGACGTCGAACTGTTATCGGTGATCGTCGGTTCCGGGACGAAGGGGAACGGGGTGAGGAAAATCGCCGAACGGCTGCTGTCGCTGCTGGATAGGACCGGGGGAGACGCGGAGATAGAGGAGCTGATGACCATCGCCGGCATCGGCCGGGCCAAGGGTGCCCAGATCGCGGCGGCCTTCGAACTGGCCAGGCGCATGCTGTATCCGGCCAGACACCGGATCAGGAACCCCGGCGACGTGATGCCGTTGATATCCCACTACGGCGACAGGAACCAGGAGCATTTCCTGGGGATCTCCCTCAACGGAGCCAACGAGGTGATCCGGGTCCGGGTCGTCACTGTAGGAATCCTGAACCGGACGATCGTGCATCCCCGGGAGGTATTCGTCGGGCCGTTGGAGGATCGTGCGGCCGCCCTGATCGTGGCCCACAACCACCCCTCCGGCAGCCTGGATCCCAGCCCGGAGGACCACGACATCACCTCCCGGCTCCGCCAGGCCGGCGAGATCCTGGGAATCACCCTCTTAGACCACGTGATCTTCTCCACCGGAAACTACTACAGTTTTCTGGAGGACGGGGTGATGTGAGGGTCCTCACAAACGGGCGACTGATCTATTGCGTCTACTCCTCTTGGAGAGAAGAAACACGTATTGAGTGAAGGAACTGTTGGGAATTGCAGCCGATACGGACATGGATGCCGATACGGTTCTCTTCGAAGCCATGATGGAGAAACACGTGTATGAATAAGGTTTTCTTCGACAGCGATGTCCTGCTCGATGTAATCCTTACTCGAAGACCACATATTGAGCACTCTCTTACTGCGTTGAATCTGGCAGCACGGAATGTATGCAGAGGGTATACGTCCCCCGTCGTGTTGACAAACATCAATTATATCGTGAATAGACTCAAGGGCTGCACGGTGGCGTATCGGGCATTACGCAGTATCAACGGTATCCTGCATATCGCACCTCTCACGGAGAAGATCATGCGTTCGGCGCTCGATGCATCCAATATGAAAGATTTTGAGGACTTTGTACAGTATACCTGCGCCGCAAACATCGGCTGCGACTTTTTGGTAAGTCGTAACGCGGATGAACATCCCGAGCATACAGGAGCTCCTCATGAAGCCCGGGCGCTGACGCCCGCCGATCTGGTACGGGTTCTCAAAGGATCCTAAGCAATAAACGAACTCGACCGCATTCTATAGTACTGTCCGAAAAAACGATTAAAAGCCGACTCCCAATCCGAGCTTGCACACCACCGGCTCTACGAGCAGATTCCCACCGGACCAGATCCCCGCTCCCTCGCTCCAGAATGAGATCGGCAGCGGATATATGCTCGCCAGGATGCCCACATCGGCATTGAAGAAGAAGTGTTTCCCGATGAAGAGATTGAGCCCCCCATGTGCCCGTGCGCCTACCCCGGTCCGGGGGTTATCAAGCTGGATGTAGAATTTATTCACCTCGAGGTTTATCGCGAAATATGGATCGAGGAAGAAGTTCTTCACCGGATGAACGCTGATACCGGCACCCGCCTGGAGCGCGAATTGCCCCCAGAGTTTGGTCATCCCCGCTTGAAAATCGCTATACTCCGTCCTATAGCCTTTCTCGGCGATGTACACCTCGAACCCTATGCGATTGAAGATCAACTCGAAGGACAGTTCGAGGGGAACGCCGAAGGCGGTGCCATGCTGATACGCCTTCCCCTGTTCATCATAGACCTGATAGAGGCCGATGACCGAGCTGTCGACCTTCACGAACCCACGCACCTCGGCGTGAACAGTTCCGAGACCAATCAGTACTATGCCCAATACGACGGCGATTTTCTTCATCATGCAGCTCTCCTTTAGAAATAATGAGTCGCCTCTCATGCTGTGGAATTTTTCAAGTATTCGCGGTTGTGTCAAGGTGCGAAGAAGAGCCACAACATCACATGAGTACACGAAAACACGATCCTACCTTCTCACCAGTACTATGAAAATCCCACAAGCGACCATGAAAATCTCATACTTAGTGTACATATGCGATCAGTATAGGGAGACACCTACACGAGTCGATTCCGTCACCGGAAGTCCATCGCAGACGAGATGCGTCTCGAGCTTCTTACTTTGAAACCGCTCGGAACACTCCATGATAATCCTATTCAATATGGAAACCAGATAACAGGCGACCGGCGTAAAGACATAGGGGCCCTCCTCCATCTTGAATAGATCCAGGGAGTTGTTGATCATGTGGAACATCTTCCGTCCACTCTCTTTGATCAGAATGAGGTATTCCCGAGCTTCATCGTCCAACCTACATCCATCGGAAAGGAGGGAGGAAACGCCGATGATACCGGCGAGGGGGTTCTTCAGGTCGTGCTTGACGGTCCGCTCGATGTCTTCGCGTAGTCGTTCTATGCGCTTCTACTCGTCGATATCCAGGATGATGTCGCCGATCCAGAGGATCTGTCCCGCTTCATCTATATTGACACATAAGGGATGGTCACCTACCATATTGTCAAGTTTGTACTAAATCACCATCTATCTACTATCTTGCCCGGACCTACAGCACGCGATATACTGCCCAACCTATGACAGAGACGAACAAACAGGCGACTGGTGCGGCCACGACGGACACGGACACGGACACGGAATCGATCCACTCATCCCATTTTCTGATCCACCTGACCGCCGAACGGCTCGCTCTCGCGCCCGGACGGGTGGCCGCGGCCGCGGCACTGCTGGACGAAGGGGCGACGGTGCCCTTCATCGCCAGGTACCGCAAGGAGGCCACCGGAAATATGGACGAGGTGGAGGTCATCGCGGTCCGGGACGCGTTGGCAACGGTGCGGGAGCTCCACAAGCGAAAGGAGGCGATCCTGGCCTCTCTGAAGGAGCGGGATCTACTCACCCCGGAACTCCGAAAGACGGTGGAGTCGGCAGAGACCCGCACGGTACTCGAAGACATCTACCTCCCCTACCGCCCCAAGCGGAAGACCCGTGGATCCATGGCCAGGGAACGGGGGCTGGCTCCGTTGGCCGAGATGCTGGCCGCAGACGCGCGGCGCGTACAGGGAAGGCTCGATCCGGCGTCGGAAGCCCGGAAATATGTGGACCCGGAGAACGGGGTAGCGACGGTCGACGATGCGCTGGCCGGAGCGCGAGACATCATCGCCGAGACGGTAAACGAAGATGCGCAGGCCCGGAGCCCAGTCCGCGAACTCTTCCGGAAGAAGGCCATCCTCGTATCTACGTCGGATACAAAGAAACGAGCGAAGGAGGGAGCCTCAAAGTACCGGGACTATTTCGAGTGGTCGGAGCCGGCCTCGAAGGCACCGTCTCACCGGCTGCTGGCCGTGTTCAGAGGAGCAACGGAGGGGTACTTGAGTTTCAGCTTGCGCCCGCCGGAGGAAGCGGCATTGAAAATACTGCTGCGGAACCGCATGAAGGGGAACGGCGGATCGGCGGAGCAGGTCGGACTCGCAATAGAAGATGGATATCGACGGCTCATGGCCCCCTCGCTGGAGAACGAACTTGCCGGCGAACTCAAAGCGAGGGCCGATGCGGTAGCCATCGACGTGTTCGCGGACAACCTGCGAGAGTTACTCCTGGCGCCTCCCCTGGGCGGTGAACCGGTGATGGGAATCGATCCGGGAATCCGGACCGGTTGCAAGATCGTGTGTCTGGATGCACAGGGAGGGCTGCTCCACTACGAGACGATCGTGCTGTTGCCGCCTGATCGAAGGCCGACGGACGCAGGCGAACAGATCAGACACATGATCGATGAGTTCGGCTGCCGGGCGATCGCCGTGGGGAACGGCACCGGCGGCAGGGAGACCCTGGCGTTCGTCGAGAGCCTGCGGCTGGACGGCATCATGGTCACCCTGGTAAACGAGAGCGGCGCGTCGGTCTACTCCGCCTCCGAGACGGCCAGGCGGGAGTTTCCCGACCACGACCTCACCGTCCGCGGCGCGGTCTCCATCGGCCGCAGGCTGCAGGACCCGCTGGCGGAACTGGTGAAGATCGAGCCCAAAGCCATCGGCGTCGGGCAATACCAGCACGACGTGGACCAGAAGGCCCTGCAACGGACGTTGGACGACGTGATAGCCTCCTGTGTCAACGCGGTAGGCGTTGACCTTAACACCGCCAGCGTCGAGTTGTTGTCCGCCGTGTCGGGTTTGAGCGCAGCCTCGGCGCGGGCGGTGGTGGAACAGCGTGCGGGCACGGGACCCTTCGGTTCACGCGACCAATTGCTCGAAGTTGCCGGACTGGGACCCAAGACCTTCCAGCAATGCGCCGGATTCCTCCGCATCCGAGAGGCAAAAAATCCACTGGACGGCAGCGCCGTTCATCCGGAGCGGTACGAGCTGGTCGAACGGATGGCCGCCGACCTGCACACAACTCCGGCCGGATTGATGCAGGACGACGACCTGCGCAGGAAGATCGAGCCGTCACGGTACGCAGACGATACCGTCGGCCTTCCCACGCTGGAGGATATTTTGAATGAGTTGGAGAAACCCGGCCGGGACCCACGCGACCGGTTCGAAGGTTTTTCCTTCGCCGAAGGCATCGAGAGCATAGAAGATCTCGAACCGGGCATGCGGCTTCCCGGTATCGTTACCAACGTGACAGCCTTCGGTGCCTTCGTGGACGTAGGCGTGCATCAGGACGGATTGGTGCATATCAGTAAACTGAAGGACGAATTCGTGAAGGACCCACGGGATGCGATTGCCGTAAACCGGAAGGTCACCGTGATCGTGCTGGAGGTGGACGCAGAACGCCGGCGGATCTCACTGAGTACCCGGCCTTCCGACCTGGCGAACCCACCGGCTTAAAGCATATCCCGCCCGTTGATTCCCGCCAGGAAGGCACGGAGACTCAGTCCCAGGGCCTCGACACCATACCCTCCCTCCTGCACGATCACGCACGGAAGACCCGCCTCGGCGATCATGCCTCCGATGCGACGGTACCCGGATTCGGTCAGGCAGAGGCCTGCCACCGGATCATCCCGGTGGGTATCGAACCCCAGCGACACCACCAGAAACTCCGGCCGACTCCTCCTAACGACTTGCAGCGCATCCGCGGTCACCCTACAGTACTCCTCCTCGGTGATTGTCGGTGGTACGGGGAAGTTCCGGGTGAAGCCCCTGCCGCGGCCGGTGCCGATTTCCGCCGTAGAACCCCAGTAATGCGGATAGGCCGACGGACCGGCGGCGTGGATCGATGCGAAGAAAACGGTATCGGTGCCGTAGAAGATCTCCTGCGTGCCGTTGCCGTGGTGATAGTCGATATCCAGCACGGCTGCCCGTCCGGCCCGGGAGAGTCTCTCGGCGGCCAGGGCGGCGTTATTGAGATAGCAGTACCCACCGAATGAATCATGCCCCGCATGATGGCCCGGCGGCCGGCACAGTGCATACACCCCACGGTACCCGTCCAGCACGATTCCCGCCGCGGTAAGTGCGCATGCCGCCGCCGAACGTATGGCCCTGCCGGTACCCGGCGAGAGGGGAGTCTCAGTGTCGGAGCAGTAGAACCCCAGGGCGGCGGCGATCTCCCTGGTTGTCGGCCGAATTCCGGCGGGGCCCGTGCCATTTGAACTCCGCAAGATCGATGACACCGCATCCACCGCATGATCGTCCGAATCACGATCACGGTTGTCGGGGCTTCCTCCGGCGTGCTCCTCGGAGATCTGGTTGTCCGGGGTCTGGTTGTCCGGGGTCTGATTCCCGGAGACCCTGCCGGA
>CAZAKE010000058.1:0-13333 GCA_964485495.1 uncultured Spirochaetales bacterium | reverse complement strand
TCTGGTTGTCCGGGGTCTGGTTGTCCGGGGTCTGATTCCCGGAGACCCTGCCGGAACTCTCGGCATACATCTCGGGATAGAGATCCGGATCACGTTCGGCGAGCATGGTCGCGTGCATCTCTGCGGGAGAGTCTACCGGCATGATCGCAGGCGAGAGGGGAATCAGCGGCGGCCGCACCGCGAAGGAGTCGGGATACAACCGGCCTGCGGGAAATTGATCGAGATCACCGGCGGCTTCACCGGCGATTCTGATCAGCTCGAGAAATGTCGGATCATGCACGGCCACCAACTCCTCCAGAGTGACACGGATTCGAGGAGTATATTCACGCAAGCCATGCGCAAGTGCTGCTTCGCGCAGCGCCAACGCCCTGGCCGGACTCTCGGGATGAGGACGCATGCAAGCCTGATTGCCGTTGAAATATTCGGTCGGTTCGTGATGGAGATGATCAGCCGAATACACGAACTCCAGAATGACCGGATCGTTTTCGACAGGATCTGCCGAATCCGGTTCTCTCTCATCTTCTTTCATAGAATAATAGATATCACGCAGAACGCTTCTGAACAAGTCGGCATAGTTGCTACCTTGCGGGAACGGGTGATGTTCAACCTGAAAGAAGACCGGAGACGAGTTCTCCCTCCCGGAGTATTCGAGGTGAATTTACATTCCTCCCGTTGATATATCGCCGGAGGTGACCGATCATTAATGATATGGCCAGCGAAGCACAGAAATTGATGGACATCATCAGCCTCGATTCGGAGCTGAACAAGATCAAAGACCTCGATATCCTCCTGGAACGTATCCTGTTCGAGGCCCGGAAGGTCGTCAAGGCCGATGCGGGCTCAATCTACATCAAACAGGAAAACCGATTAGTCATCAACTACTCCCAGAACGACACACTGCAAAAGAAACTCCCGTCGGGAGAGAAACTGATCTTCAGTATTTTCACCATCGAGATAAACAAGGAGACCGTCTCGGGATACGTCGCCGACACCGGTGAACTCGTGAATATCGCCGACGTGTACAACCTGCCCGCGGACGCGCCGTACGGATACAACCCCAGTTACGACAAGATCTCGGGATACACCACCAGATCGAACCTGACGGTCCCGCTAAAAACAAACAACGGCGAGATCCTCGGAGTCATTCAGGTCATCAACGCCATGGATAGCAAGGGAAAGGTCGTACCCTTCACACCGGAGGATGAGGTGGTGATCACCCACTTCGCGACCAACGCCACCGTGGCGCTCCAACGGGCACAGATGACCAGGGCCATCTTGTTGCGCATGATCAGGATGGCCGAATTGCGCGACCCCAAGGAGACCGGCACCCATGTCAACCGCGTAGCCGGCTTCGCGGTAGAGATCTACGAGCGGTGGGCTCAGAGACACGGCATCTCCGAGAAGGAGATGCAGAATACCAGAGACAACCTGCGCATGGCCGCCATGCTGCACGACGTCGGGAAGGTGGCCATCTCGGATGTGATCCTGAAGAAACCGGCACGGTTCACCGAAGAAGAGTTCGAGACCATGAAGACCCACACCATCCACGGCGCACGACTCTTCTCGGACATGCAGTCGGACTTCGACGAGGTATCTCAGCTGGTGGCACTGACACACCACGAAAACTGGGACGGCACAGGCTATCCCGGGCACATAGATATCGACAGCGGCGAACCGACAAAGAGAAACAAGTGGGGCAAGGCGCAAGGCATGAAGGGAGAGGAGATTCCCATCTACGGCCGGATCGTGGCCTTGGCGGATGTGTACGACGCCCTTCGGTCCAAGCGAGTATATAAGGAAGCGTTCGACGAGGAGACGGTCCTGGACGAGATGCGTAAACTGGCAGGATCAAAATTCGACCCTGAACTGGTGGACTGCTTCTTCGAGGCCCTTCCGAGTATCCAAACCATCGCCGAGAAGTACTCGGAATAACGTCTCTCTCCGACTCTGAGCCTGTGTACTGCTCCGAAAATTGTGGAAACACACCGAAATGACGACCCATAGTGTGGATCAAGCACTCGAGGAGGGAAAATACACCCCATATCTGGTGGGGTGAATACTTTCCACAATTCTCGGGCCACTACCTACTTCACCACCTTGCCGAATTCGTCCCAGGCGCTCTCCTTCTCTTTATTGGAGTACACCTTCTTGGCATTTTCCTTGCGGTACTGTTCCGAAGCACGACGGTTGGCAAACTTATCCGAAACCGCGTTCGGATCAGGCCCCTGTTTGCCGCGGGGACGCCGTCGGTTCCGCTTCTGCGATGAAGACCGGGTGCCCTGCCTTCGCGAGCTGACCCCGGCCCGACCGGAAGGCTGGACCGAAGCCGATGACCCGCCATTCCGTCCCGAAGCCCCGCTGGAAAGCACTCCCGCCGTCGAGGCGCCGTAAAACGATTGGACCTCCCCGCCGGACTCGTCGGAGCCGACTCGGGATGACCGCCCGCCCTTCTCGGCCCACGAGGTGTACCGCTCCTTATTCGAATCGTACTTCCCGGTCAGCTTATGCCAGATCTGCGTGAGAAGCGGAAGAGCGGCAAATGCCTCTTCGAAAATTTTCGACACGTCGAGTCGGCAGAGGCGCTCGATGCTGCGGAACCGCATGTTCTCGCTTTGGACATACTGCAGGAGGATTGCCTTGATCTTCTCGATGTTGTCCTTGCCCACCTTCTTGTCGGCCGAGAGGTCTCCGGAGGTGCCGCTGGGTTGACCGCCGCGCCCCTCTTCGCCCTTGGTATCGGCCTTCATGAATTTGATCACCGCCTCCCCGAAGAGCGTCGGTTTCTCCAAGGCCTCGCCCAGGAAAGGATCGGTCTCCAGAATCCGAGCCTTGATGTCGGCACGAAAGGAGGTCTTGTCGGCGAAGCAGTTGCCACTCCCCCGACTACCCCGACGAAGCAGCCCGATCATCCGATCTACGTATTCGATATGCAAACCGCGCCGAATGTCGTCGATGCCGCGTACGAACCGCGGGTAATAGTTCATAGAATGGATATATCCGCCGGCGATGGTCACGATGGGAGTCAATCCACCCGTCCCGGTTACCATCGTGTCGAAGAAGTAGGAGGTGAACGCGTCGAAACGCTCGCCGTGTCTCTCCTGGAATCCGTTGAGAATGACCGTCAGGATCTCCCTGTCGATCAAAACCTCAGGATGCTTTTTCACGGTGAGCTCCACCGCAGCCGCATCCGACTCGAACGACTCCTGCTCCTTGCGCTGCCGGTTGGCCGCGTCCACCTCGTTCTGCAGATAGAAACGGAGGATATACGCCGCCTGGAACAGACTCTCGTCATACTCCAACTGCCGGAACGAGTCACGGTTCTTGTAGAACCTGAGGACGGCCACCACCACCATCAGCCATGAGGAGGGATTCTTGGTACGCATCCGTTGGAGAATCTCATTCAGGTTCGAACCGTTTGCCCTGGCCACCGCCGTCAGGAGGTTCGAATCTAGGAGGAAAGTATGGACCTTCTTGATGGAAAACTGTATCAGTTCGTTGAGTTTTCCGGCAGGCACGACAACCTTACTCTTCATCGCCGGAACCGCGAAGATCGCCAACTTTTCGGCCTTCGCCTTGAAGGAGACCGAAGAGAGCTCCTCCTTTTCCAGATCGACCAGGTATTTGCCGAAAACCGAGACGTTTCTGTCCTCAAGCTCCTGCTGGGTCGGAAACGGGAACCGAGGGTCATCGAACATGCGATTCAGCTCCTCATGAAGCCGGAAATAGCAGTAGGATAGGGAGTGTTGATTGGTGAGGACGATCTTGTGCTTCACGGACTCGCCCTTTTCGTCGGTGCGGGTCAGGACTACGGCATAGCCGTTCCGCTTGAGCCGTTCGAGCAGCGCATCCAACTCACCGATCGGATTTTTTACATTCAGCGATTTCAGCTGCCGATCGTAGTCGATCGCGGCGGTTCGGTTTTGGCAGAGTGCGGCAAAGATGGTACGTTGATCCGGCGTGAACATGCCGATCTGCGACAGGAAGGCGTCGAGTTCGGTCGGGTCGTAGTCGAAATAATCAGGAAGCTCTGTTTCCTGTATCACACCTACAATATAGCAGAAAATCACGCCGGAAACCACTTCATGAAAAAAGGAATTTGCGTGGTCCGACGAATCGCATATACTTAGAGACGGAGTCACTCACATTCGAAGGCGGAATTCTTATGTTCGGCCGTGGACACACAATGGACTCCAACTGGAGTAACTGATGGAAAGATTACGCCTGAAGATCGTCGGAATCATCCTGCTGGTCACGCTGGTCGATGTACCGCTGATGAAGCTGTATCACGCCTATTACGTACTCGGAGATATCACGCGGATCACCACGGGGTTGGTCAGATTCCTCATCATCGTGGCAGTACTCATAGGCGGGTCGGTCCTGGTCATCCTCATCCGGATGCGGCCCTTGGTGGAGGCAGTCGGACGTATTCGCGACGATGAGGAGGTCTCATACGAGGACCGGCTTCGAGCCCGAACGGTGATTTCGGAATTGACCGTGGTGATCCTGATCGTGAACGGAGCGGGCTTCTTCGTGGGTCCCTTGGTACAGAATATCATCTCCCTCCTTACCGGAACGGCACAGGATTCCATCCTCACGATGGGGCTGACGGTGATATACAACGTATCCATCGGATTGGTCGCGGCACTCTACCAGATCAACCTGGTGAGCATCGTGATGATGCGGCCCCGACAGATACTGAAGATCGAACGGTTTCCGGAGGAGATGGAGACCCACTCCATCAAAAATTGGAACCTTCTGGTCGCCGGCTCCAGCGCCTTCTTCGCGGTGGCTCTCACCGCATGCGCAGGATACGGGTACCATCTCCAGGCACTCGAAGGCACTGCCGTTTCTCCGTCGGTGTTTATCCTGCAGATGGGGATACTCACTCTCATCGTGTTCGCCATCCTCCTCCTCACCAACTTCGCCGGCGCCGCCGGCCAGTGTGCGCAGCTCACGTCCCTCTCCGAGCGACTTGCCGAGATGGGTTCCGGAACGGCGGACCTCAACGACAGGCTCAGCATCATCGAATTCGACGAGATCGGGAGACTCACCCACCATATAAACGGCTACATGGAGAGCCAGCAGGCGCTCCTCGGTAGGATCGGAAGCTCTGCGAGCAACGCCCAGACCGCCGCGACGACACTCGAAGAGGCCACCACCGGCACCGAGGATACCCTCCTGACTCTCACCGGTTCGGCCGAGGAGGTAGAGCGATCGGTGACCAGGCAGGAGCAGGAGACCGAATCCGCCGGGGCGGTCATCTCCCGCATAGAGTCGTCGATCAGGGAGGTGTCGGAGCAGGTCGCGACCCAGGCCGCATTCGTCGAACAGAGTTCCGCCGCCATCACCGAAATGGCCGCCAGCATCGAAGCCGTCACCAAGACCACCGAACAGGCGGACCAATTGGCCGTCGCCCTGTCGGCGGTGGCCAGGGAGGGCGGAACCTCCATGAGTGAGACGGCAGAGACGATCCGAGGCATCGAAAACGCATCGGAACGGGTGGCGGAGATCGTACAGTCCATCGCTACCATCTCTGCCCAGACGAACCTCCTGGCCATGAACGCGGCCATCGAGGCCGCCCACGCCGGAGAATCAGGAAAGGGGTTCGCCGTCGTCGCCGACGAGGTGCGTCAACTGGCCGAGAACAGCTCACGTTCTACCAAGGAGATCTCGACCTACATGAAGGAGATGTCGGCACAAGTAGAGGCCGGGGTCGAAGCGGTGGAAGAGACGCGCAGGGCCTTCGAACGGATCCTGAGCGACATCGGCTCCACCTCCGAGTTGATCCGCACTGTGGCTGCCGCGATGGAGGAGCAGAAGATCGGTGCCGAGGAGATCAGTAATTCGGTACAGTCGCTGGTGGAGGCTACCGGCGAGATCAAGCGGTTGGTGAACGAGCAGGATGGTGACAGGGAGGCCATGCGGGGGTCCATGGCCTCGTTGCGTGAGGCCGCCGATCAGATCACCGGCGCCGTGCGACAGCAACGCGTAGGGCTGGACTCGATGCAGGCCGTAGTGCAGAGCCTGAAGTCGGCGTCGGCCGAGAATGCCGAGGTAGTACGCGGGCTGGGCGAACTCACCGCCACCTATCACCGATAGCTCCCACAACTACCTGTCGTCTCAGCGAATTCCCAGACAACAGTTCTTGTATTTCTTGCCGCTGCCGCAGGGACAGGGATCGTTGCGGCCGACCTTCCTGCTCACTCCCTGGTTCTGCATAAAGAGGGGATAGTCTTTGGCGGGCCGTCGGTTCTGCACCGCCTGAGCCATGGCCCGGAAGTAGGGTTCCGTGTATGCATAGAAGGCCTTGTAGCCCTCACAGGACCAGTTGAGCCCCGGTTTGCCGTCGGGAGTCCGTTTGCAGCGGTCCGAAGGGCATCCGCCGTAGCAGTATCGCAGGTAGTTACACCGACGGCAGTACCCCGGGAGCTTGCGCTCCTTGTCGAGCCCGAAGCCGGATTGAAACTCGCCGTCGATCATCTCCGAGAGGGTACGCTCGTAGATACTCCCGAGCAGGTTCGCCGGATACACGAAATGGTCGCAGCTGTAGAGGTTCCCGTTATGCTCAATGGCCACGGCCCGACCACAGACCGGCGAGTGCACACACAGCGAGGCGGGGTATCCCATGGCCAACCCCATCATCAGCTCGAAGTGCTGGACATAGATGGTGCCGATGTCACCCCTGATCCACTCGTCGAAGATACCGTTCAGGAAGGCGCCCCACTGCTTGGGACGGACGGTCCGGTAAGACACCGAGCCACCGTGCTCCGGTTCGACGATGGGGATGAACTGCATGAACCAGGAACCGATCTCCTTGAGAAACCGGTAGACCTTCGCCGGGTGGCTGCCGTTGTCGCTCTGCACAACGGTGAGGGTGTTGAACTCCACCTCGTGCCGTTTCAGGGCCTCGAGGCCCTTCATCACCCTGCGAAAGGAGCCCTTGCCGCCCTTGTCCTTGCGGAACCGGTCGTGCAGCTCCTCGGGGCCGTCGACGCTCAGCCCAATCAGGAATCCCTCCTCCTTGAAGAAGGAGCACCACTCGTCGTTCAGGAGGACGCCGTTGGTCTGAAAGGAGTTGGTGATCCGCACCCCTTCCGGCGCGTACTTCTTCTGAAACTCTACGGCCTTGCGGAAGAAATCCACCCCCAGCAGGGTAGGCTCCCCGCCCTGCCAGGCGAAATTTACCTCGGGAGCGTCGGGATGCTGACACGCCAGGTACTGCCGGGTGAAGCGTTCCAAGGTCTCCTCGCTCATGCGGTAGGCGTCGACCCCCGGATGGTCGTCCTGGAAGAGTTCGACCTTACGCAGGTAGAAGCAGTATTCGCAGTCCAGATTGCAGATCGGCCCGATCGGTTTGGCCAGGATGTGAAAAGGAGCCCGGGCGGGGCTCAGCCGTTCCAGGGGATCTTGCGCTTGCGCGGTGTGAACCGGTCCACTCACCCCTGCTTCTCCTTCAACTGCTTCGCCCGATACCGCTCCACCTCCCAGTTGACGATAAACTCGATGTGTTCGGGAGTCATGAAACGATGGCCGCCGAAGGCCTCGGCAAAGACTGCAACCTTCACCGCATCCAGGAAGAGCCGGGCCGCGGTGGCGGCGTTCTCGGACGATGGGCCGCAGGCGAAAACACCGACGTCCTTCACCGCGACGATCTTGGGGATCGGGCCACCGTCTGCCGACACGGCTGCCGCCGCCGACACGCCATCCGGAGACTCGGGGATCGAGTCAAGATAGAGGGGCTTGGGCCCGGCGTAGACGATATGATCGGGAGTATAGGCCGAGGAGATCGGCTCGAAGGCGTCGGGAGACGCAAGCAGCCTGATGAGTTCCCTGTTGGTGACGAACGCACACTCCACCACTCCGACGGTTCCGGACCCGGCCGAGACACCGGCGATTCCGGCGGCGACGGTTTCGCACAGGGCTTGGCCCGTCTCCGTCAACGACGATTCCTCCGGCGGACCGAAATCCGGTTTCCTGGCGGTCCGGGCCTCCAGCGTCTCCATGATCCACCGATAGGTGTCCCGGATTCCGTCGAGGTCATCCCGTGCCACGAACACGCCGTGGTTTTGAAGGAATACGATGTCCGGGTGGTCGCCTCCGCTCATGATCCGGGCCTTGATCCGGGCTTTCACCTCCCTGGCCAGGATGTATCCGGGATTCACCAGTGGAACCCACAGGGCTGCGTCGCCGAACAGCTCCTGCATGACCGCCTCGCCGTCGCGGCTGCAGGTCAGACCGTTGACCAATGCCGGATGGGTGTGGACCACGTAGCTCTGGAGGAAGAGCGCGTGGAGCAGCGTCTCGACACTCGGACGGTTCTCCTCTCCCGGTGCCCGTGATTCCATCAAGTCACGCAGGGCCGCGGACTCCCGTTCATCCGCATCTTTCGGATATTCCGTCTTCCAGATCCGAGCAAGACGCACCAGATCCATCTTGACGAAACCGGCCTCGGTGATATCGGCGAGGCTCGTTCCGGAAGCCTTGACGTACATGCTGCCGTCTTCCTTCCAGGAGGTGTTGCCTCCGCCTGCCAGGACAAACTCCTCGTCGGCGCCGTATTCTCGTGATATCTCGATGAGGTTTTCGAGGGACAAGGTTCAACTCCTCTTGCTCAATACGCTCTTTTCGTACTCGTGTGCCGTGGAGATGACTTCGGCCTCCGTCGGCACGCCTGCACTCTCGCAGTAGTAGTCCCATATTGCGCCGAAGGGCATGCTCTTGAGCTGCTCCAGGAGTGCAAGCCGTCCGAAGAAGTCACCCTGCTGTTCGTACTCGATCAGGAGCTTCTGCGGCTGCAGCAACGCCAGCAGCAGTCCCTTGAGGGTTGCCCGTGCGCCGATTGCCCAGGCCCCGATCCTGTTGAGCGTCCCGTCGAAGAAATCCAACCCGATATGGATGTCGTCGAGTCTTCCGCTGCGGACCAGTTCCTCGCAGAGCATGCGGATGTCGTCGCTGAGCACCACCACGTGATCCGAGTCCCACCGCATCGGCCTCGAGACATGCAGCAGCAGCTCCTTCACGAACAGCAGCGTCGCCGAGATCTTGTCCGCCAGGAGCTCCGTAGGATGGAAGTGACCCAGATCGAGACAGAGCACCTTCTTTCGACTCACCGCATACCCGAGATAGAACTCGTGAGAACCGACCACGAAGGCCTCGCTGCCGATGCCGAAGAGCTTACACTCCACCGCGTCCTTCATTTCGCCGGCCGGATACTCGGTGCGGAAGACCTCGTCGAGGGCATCGGTCAGGATTGTCCGATATCCCATCCTGTCCGAGGGGTAGTCCTTGTCCCCGTCGGGGATCCATACGTTGTGAATGCAGGCGCTTCCGGTTTCACGGCCCATGAAGGCACTGATCTCACGGCAGCGCTTGGCGTGCTCGATCCAGAATCCACGGATTCCCTCGTCCTTACTGCTCAGGGTATATCCGTCGTCGGCCTTGGGATGTGAAAAGTATGTGGAGTTGAAATCCAGTCCGATTCCCATCTCCTTGGCCCATGCGGTCCAACCTTCGAAGTGTGAGGGCTCGACCCTGTCCCTGTCTACTACCGTTCCGCCGAACTCGCCGTACGATGCATGGAGCGCCAGCCGATGGCTCCCTGGAAGCATGGCGTACATGGTTTCCAGATCCTGTCGAAGCTCCTCGGGGCTGCGGGCCTTTCCCGGATAGTTTCCGGTCACCTGGATGCCTCCTCCGCCCAGGGCGGCATCCGGCCGTTCGAATCCGCCCACATCGTCTCCCTGCCAGCAGTGGATCGAGAGGGGTATCTGCTTCAGCGTACGGAGCGCGGCGTCTACGTCGACACCTAAATCCTCGTATCGTGCCTTCGCAGAATCGTAAATTCTCATATCACTCATAATTCCTCCGGTAATAAATCGAAATATGTGCCGGGAAATCCGGCCGTGTATCTATTCGTATGTATTCGCGTCAGTCTCCCGTAATCAATCCCAGGGAGTCTTCGATTGCCTGCGGACCCGGATCTCATCGATGCCGGCGTTGCCGGCTTGGGTGAGGAGGAATACGACGGTCCGCGCGATCTCCTCCGGTGCGATGAGGGCGTCGGAATCGATGTCCGGACGGACCCGGGATATCATCTCCGTCGCTACCCCGCCGGGCGCCACCGAGAAGACGCGGATGCCGTCCTCGTGGAGCTCCTTGGCGAGCACCTTGGTAAGGCCCGTAAGGGCGTGTTTCGAAGCCGTGTAGGCGCCCTGGTTGGGGTATCCCTTATACCCTACCACCGATGTAATGTTTACGATTGCTCCGGAAGACGATTCTCGAAGAAACGGGATGGCCGCCCTGGTGATCAGAAACGGGGCTTTGACGTTTATCGCCATCACCCGATCCCACTCTTCCGGCTCGGTCGACGCGACCGGTTTCGCCAGGGTAATCCCGGCGTTGTTGATGAGGATATCCAGCCCGCCGAACCGGTCCGCGGTACGCCGGACCAGCTCCGCAGGCCACCCGGGATCGGCGAGGTCTCCGACCACGTACTGCGCCATACCCCCCGTCTCACCGATCCGTGCCTGCAGGCGAGTGAGGGCCTCCCGGTCTCGTCCCGTCAGCATGACCTTCACGCCCGACTGCGCGAGAAGTACCGCCGTCGCGGCCCCGATTCCCCTGCTCGACCCGGTAATCAGGGCCGTTCTATTTTTTAGACTCGCCGCGTTACCGGCGACAGTCAAACCGTCCGAAACCATCGATGTCAATGTATACGATTTTCCGGTCAGTGTGAATACGCATACCCCTACGATTCCGGCTTCCGATGTTCCGCGTTGACCGTATGGAGTTCCTCGTTGGTAGACTGCAGCTCCTTGTAGAGTAAGGTTACTTCTCCGGGGTACGACTGCAGGAATCCAGATCCTGAACCATCACGATCCCGCCGGCTTCCTTTGTATTCGGGGGAGAGGTGCTGCATGACGATGAAGGCGAGGCCGCCGGCCGCTTTCACATTGGTAAAAAACGTCCCCAATGCCTCCAGACCTCCGGCGGAGGCACCGATCCCGACATAATAGGAGGGAGCTTCGATATCAGGTCGTTCGCGACTCACCGAAACCCCACAGGTATATAACCGGCCAGCCGCTTCTCCACCGGCTGCCGCCGGAACCGGGCGAAGCGCTGCAGACCGTCTTCGAGTTCGATGGGGGCCCACTCGGTTCCGATCAGCGGCTTGGCGTAGGCGATAAACTCGTCGGTCACGTCCAGGCCGTTCGGAGTGATCCAGTGGGGCGGAATTTGCCTGACCGAATTGGCTACCGCCTCCAGGGGTACCTTGTCGAAGTAGGACCGATACTCCCTCCCCGATTTCCGCAGGATGGTGGCCATCCAACCGGTACCGAATTCGGCCGCGATGTCCACCGCCGCCCGGCCCACGCCGTAGGCTTCCTCGATGTCGACTGTAGAGGCGTGGATGCTGGTTCCCCGCTGCAGCACCCCGGGCACCTGCCCGGTGGCCTGTCCCCGCACCGGCAGGCCGTGTTCGTTGAGATAGTTCGTCACCATCTGCGCCACCGTGGTACGGCTGGCGCCGTATTCGATATGCCCGAACCCGTCGTGGGCCTCGCCCAGGGAACCCACGTCGAAGCCCTCACTCACCACCACGACACACCGGCCCGACACGGCCAGGCTCCGGTGGACGTTCTCCCTGAGGCTCTCCAGCGAGTGGTGGCCTTCGGCCAGGTAGAGCTGAAGGGGAGTCTCCCTGGCCGGATCGGCCAACCGGGCCGCGGCGGGGATCCACCCGGCGGTCCGCCCCATTGCCTGCAGCACCGCCACCGGCTCGGAGGGACACATGCCCCGATTCTCCTCCTCCACGTTCCGGACGATGGTGGCCCAATACCGGGCCGCGCTGCCGTACCCGGGAGTGTGGTCGATGATCTTGAACTCGTCGTCTCCGATGTCGTTGTCGATGGTCTTGGGAACGCCGGTCACGATCAGTTCCAGGCCCTCTCCCCGGGCGATCCGCCCGACCTCCGCCGGGGTGCCCATCGAGTCGTTCCCGCCTATATAAAAGAAGTAGCCGATGTCGTGGGCCCTGAACACATCGATGATGCGCCGATAGTCCTCCGACCCCTCGTCCTTGAGCTTGTACCGGCAGGTGCCCACCGCTCCGGCGGCCGGTGTGTATTTGAGACGGGCGATCTCCTCGGGCGACTCGGCGGAGATGTCGATGAGCTCCTCGAGGAGCACCCCCTCGATGCCGTGGCGCCCCGCGTAGATATCGCCCACGGTGTCCGGCCGGTCCATGCAGCCTTCGATGACTCCCTGCAGGGAGGCGTTGATTACCGGTGACGGTCCCCCGGATTGGGCGACCAGTACGTTCTTTTTCAAGGGTGTACGCTCCTTCGCATTCGTTGGTATCCGTGCGGTGATATACTACGGGATTGAGAGAAGGCTAGCAAGCGAGCGATCGAGCAAGATGCGCGAAGAGGGCGTCCGCGGCAGTCCGGTACGCCTCGAGATTTCGTGTAGCCATCACGGCTCGAAGGAGCCCCTCCGAAACGGCCAATGTTCTCGCGGCATGTCCCCAGAACTCCTTCATGCGACCGGCGACGGCGGTACCGTTCCGCTTCGTGCCCACATATCCGGCAACCAAGTCGTCGTGAAACCTCCGGAACCGCTCGAGATCAAAGGGAACCTCCGTCCCCCTCCTGAGCGACTCGACGAGGAAGGGATTCGCCAGGATCCCCCGGCCGATCATCCATGAACGGATTTCGGCAAAACGCCCGACGCGTCGCAGGAAGTCTGCCACTGTGCGGATGTCGCCGTTATATACCACCGGAACCCGCAGACGCCCGGCGGCACTCTCGAACGCCGCCAGGTTGCAGCTTCCTTCGTAGTACTGCCGGCCGGTACGGGGATGGATGATGACCTCCGCGAGTGGGTGGGAGTTCAAGATCGGTATCAACCGTTCTAGCTCGTCGGGGTCCTCGAGGCCAAGACGAGTCTTCACCGACACCACAGGGCCGTCCACCCCAGCCAGGCTGCTGCATACCTCATCCAGGAAACGATCTACCAGCTGCGGGTGGGGAAGCAGACCGGCGCCCCTGAGTTTCGACGTCACGGTCCGGTAGGGACACCCGATGTTCCAGTTCACCACTCGATGCCCCTGATCTCCCAGCGCCAACGCCAATGCCGTGAATCCCTCGGGGTCGCCCCCCAGGAGCTGCGGGACCGTCGGCAGGGCGGTATTCCGCTCCGGCTCGAGGTCCTCGATGAGTTTCCCGTAGCGCTTCCTGGCCTTGGAGATCCCGACGAACGGGGCCATGGCCCCGTCGAGACCGGGGAAATGCCTTGCCAACACGGTCCTGAACACCAGATCGGTGATTCCCTC
>CAZAKE010000057.1:0-25728 GCA_964485495.1 uncultured Spirochaetales bacterium | reverse complement strand
TCAGTTCCTTTTCTGCGATATCGACTTCGTACCTCGTCGAATCGCCTCGAAAAGGTCATTTTTAAGGAGAAATGTGGCACATCTTTTTTATACCGGTGGAGGAATAAATTCAAGCTTCCGGGAAGTATGCACAGGTGAGGGTACCGTAAAACATGGTTGGTATCCGTGCCTCGGGTATTTATGAAGACGCGGTCTCCGGGGTATACTCCCGGGTGTAGCGGATGAGTAAATCATGCGTAGTATTGACGCACAATCTTTGAGGAGTGAATGATGAACGATATCGATCTCGGCGGCGAATGGGACATTCGATCCGCCGACGGCAAGTACACTATGAAGGGCACCGTTCCGGGCACCGTGTTTCAATATCTGGAGGAGCAGGGAGAGTTCGGTCAGGAGGGCATCTTCTACCGGGAAAACAACCGGCGCTGCGTGGAGTCGGCACGGCGGGATTTCACGTTCTCTCGACATTTTTCATTCGACGGAGACCCGAACGATGAGCGGACGGGTGTGAGAACCTTCCTGGAGGCCGACGGGCTCGATACCCTGGCGACCATCACGATCAACGGCCGTACCATCGGTGAAACCCGGAATATGCATCGGCGGTATCGCTTTGACGTAAGAGACGCCCTCGTGGCCGGGGACAATACCATCGGGATCCGTTTCGCAGACTCTCTCTCGTATGTGGACCGGGAACACGCCCGCCGCAGGCTGTGGCACGCCTATTGGGAGGACGAGTCCCACGCCTACCAGGGCTTCAACATGATCCGCAAGAGCCACTGCAGCTACGGCTGGGACTGGGGTCCCATCGTTCCCGACGCAGGGATCTGGAGAAGTATCCGGATCCGCTCGTACGAGGGAGGTAAGATCGAATCGATACGAATCTCGCAGGAACACTCGGACGGATCGGTAACCCTCCACATCGATCCCCACACCACCGTGTGGCACGAGGGAGAGTACACGCTCCTCATGACCGTCACGGACCCCGACGGTGGTTCCGAATCCAGGGAGATCCCGGTCTGCTCTCCCGGCAGCTGGAAGTTGGCGGACCCGTGTCTCTGGTGGCCCAACGGACTCGGAGATCAACCGCTGTATACGTTGGAGTTCAGACTCATTCGGGATGGGAACGCCGACCGGGTGATCGACCGGAGCTCCTACCGGATCGGCCTCCGCACAATGGAGGTCCGAAAAGACCCGGACGAGTGGGGAGAATCGTTCTGCTTCGCCGTGAACGGTGTCCCGGTATTCGCCCGAGGGGCCGACTACATCCCGGAAGACGTGTGTCTTACCCGTGTGAACAGGGAGCGGACAGAGCGGCTGGTGGCGGACTGCGCGAAGGCCAACTTCAACTGCCTGCGTGTGTGGGGCGGCGGCGTATATCCGGAGGACCACTTCTTCGACCTCTGCGACGAGTACGGCCTCATCGTATGGCAGGATTTCATGTTCGCCTGTGCGATCTACGACGTGAACAACCCCGAGTTCATGGCCGAGATGGAGGCCGAGGTGGTCGACAACCTCAGGCGTATCCGCCACCACGCATCCTTGGGACTCATCTGCGGCAACAACGAGATGGAGTGGGGATTCGTGGAATGGGGCTTTCCCCACACCGGCGAGAACCGGACCGAATACCTGAAGCAGTACCAGTTCGTGTTTCCCACAATAGCGACAGAGGAGGCCCCGGATGTGTTCTACTGGCCGGCGTCTCCCTCCTCCGGAGGCGACTTCGAGGAGCCCAACTCCCCGGACCGGGGAGACTGCCACTTCTGGCAGGTATGGCACGGTAACCTCCCCTTCACCGAATACAAGAACCACTACTTTCGGTTCATGTCGGAGTTCGGGTTCGAATCGTTTCCCTCCATGAAGACGATCCGCACCTTCACCGAGGAGGAGGATCTGAACATCTTCTCCCCGGTCATGGAGGATCACCAGCGCTGCGTAGGAGGAAACGGAAAGATACTGAACTACGTCTCACGCTATTTCCGTTATCCCCGAGACCTGGATTCGCTGGTCTACGTCTCCCAGGTCAGCCAGGCCGAAGCCCTGCGGCATGGAATCGAGCACTGGCGCAGGAACCGGGGGCGTTGCATGGGAGCAGTCTACTGGCAACTCAACGACAACTGGCCGGTAGCGTCCTGGTCCAGCATCGACTACTTCGGCCGCTGGAAGGCGCTCCACTACGTGGCCAAGCGGGCATACGCACCGGTGTTGATCTCCTGCGACGGCGAGGACTCCAGGGCCGTGCTGCACATCTCGAACGAGGATACAACTCCGGTGACCGGCATGGTGCGATGGTCACTCCGCGACCTGACCGGGAGACTCATCACCGAAGGGTCTCACGCCGTCACGGCCGGTCCGTTCTCGGACGTAACGGCGGCTTCTCTGGATCTGGCCGAACATCTCCGGGGGAACGACGGGCGCAATCGCTGCCTCCACTTCTCTTTCGAGACGTCCGCCGGCGATGAATATCACGGCTCGTATCTGTTCGAACCGTTCAAGACACTGTCGCTCCACGCCCCGGAACTGGCCGTTGAGATCGGTGAGGATGGTGACGATTGGACCGTAACGGTGAGTGCGACGGCCACCGCCCTCTTCGTGGAGATCGACCTGACGGATGCGGATGCGGTTTTCTCCGACAACTTCTTCGACCTGGCCGGAGGAGAGTCCCGCACCGTATCGGTACCCAATGATTCGGTCGCGAAGAGGGTGTTACAGTCACAGCTTACCCTCCGTTCCCTACGAGACACCTACGTACCGACGACCACCGGATGAACGACCGGGGGATTCCGGTCGATCGGCTGATCAGGGAGGCCCTCGGATCTCCCCTGCCTGAAGGCGTAGAACTCTACTCAGGCGACGCCCCGGCTCGGAAGGCCGCCGGCGTGACCCACCGGGCCGACTGGACGGCGGAGGGGTTCGCCTTCGTGGCGATACCGGGTGCACGGTTTGACGGACACGACTTCATCGGGCAGGCCGTCTCTCGTGGCGCGGTGCTGGTGGTGGGAAGCCGTCCGGCAGAGCAGATCGACAGACTCGGCGGAGCCTGCTACCTGCGGGTGCCGGATCCACGCCGTGCCCTGGCCGCGTTCGCCCGGGCATATCAAGGATTTCCGGACCGCGGGCTCAGCCTTACGGGAGTCACGGGGACCAAGGGCAAGACCACGGTAAGCTGGCTGCTGCATTCGGTGCTACAGTCGGCCGGGCGGAGGGCGGTTCTCATCTCCTCGGCCGGATTCAAGGTAGGGGATACGCAACCCGAGGAGTTCCCCGCCCACTTCACCACCCCGGAAGCGCCGGAGGTGTTCGGGGTCTTGCGGTCCGGAGTCGACGGCGGGTGCACCCACGGCGTACTCGAGGCCAGCTCCCACGGATTACGCCTCGCCCGCCTCGAGGGTATCGAATTCGAGGTGGGGATCTTTACCAATCTCCGGCCGGAGCATCTCGATTTCCACGGCACCATGGACGACTATTTCCGAGCCAAGATGCTGCTCCTGGAGCACTCCCGGCACTGGATCATCAACGTCGATGAGCCTCGGATCGGCCGACTGGATGATCCGAGAATCGTCCGCTATGGGACCGTAGCCGAGGCGGAATACCGTTTCGCCGATGTCCGTGAACGGCCGGACCGGATGGAGTTCCGTCTCGAAACACCCGAAGGAACGGCAGCGGTCGTCACCGGTATGGTCGGCGAATACAACGCCTCCAACATCACCGCGGTCATCGCCGCGGCCCGACGGCTGGGACTCCCCCTCGACCGGGTCCTCGAGGCCCTGCGCGAATTCGACGGGCGAATCCCAGGACGGATGCACACCCTCATCACCGAGCCGATCCGGGTGATCGTAGACTTCGCCCACACCCCGGACAGCCTGGAGGCAATGCTCCGTGCGCTGCGGCCGACCACCGGGGGTAGGCTGATCGTGGTCATCGGTTCGGCCGGAGGAGACAGAGACCCGGGAAAGCGGGAACCGCTGGGGAGGGTCGCGGTGCAGGAGGCCGACGTCGCGGTGTTCACCGAAGAAGACAGCCGCGACACGCCACTCGGCGAAATTCTCGACGCGATGGAACGGGGAGCCGTAACCGCAGGCGGTGTACCGCTGAGGAGCGGTACCGCCGAGAGGGACGACGGGTATCTGCGGATCGCTGATCGTCGGGATGCCATCGACACGGCGATTTCTCTCGCACGGCTCGGGGACACCGTCGTCCTGGCCGGGAAGGGAACCGAGCCCACACTGGAACGGATGAGAGAGGTGCTGCCCTGGGACGAGGCGGCGGTGGCCACCGAGATTCTGGTCGTCCATGGGTATGAACCGAAGTCTGCGATTTGATATACTGAAGATACCTGAAGATAACCGAAGATACAGGAGCGAACAGATGAGTAAGAAGAGTACCTTGCCGACCATAGAACTGGGAAAGACGGGAAAACACCTCAGCCGCCTCGGACTAGGCGGATTCCATCAACTCGAGATCTCCTCGGAGATCGTACACACGGTGGTGGACGCCTTCGAAGAGGTAGGAGGCAACTACATAGAGACCGCCCGTGGATACGGCGACGGGGCATCCGAGAAGAAACTCGGTACGGCCCTGGAGGGACGCAGGGACAGGTTTATCCTCTGCTCGAAAAGCGGTGCCGCGGAACTGAAAAAGGTGTTTCGTCTGGAGGGTTTCTTCGACCGTCAGATGATAGACTTCATGGAGCACGATCCGGCCGACTATGCCCTGCGGGTCCGTCTGTCCCACTGGTTCTCCCTGGACGATCAGGCCAAGGCCGAGTATGCCGACATGAACGTCTCGGAGAAGGACGTAGCCGCCATGGCCGACGGAATCGAATGTCCCTACGGGATCGATATCCCCCGGAAGATCCGCATCGCATGTGCCAAGCTATCAGGAGGCGATCCCAAGTTGGTGTGACCCTTGCCCCTGCACCGTCACGTCCGCACGGCATCCCGCTCCCGTATCCTGGGCGAATAGATGCTCTTCACCTCAGAGATCATCAGCAGCTCCCGGTCGGAGAGGGTGCCTGCCGGACACGATGCGTAGCAGTTGTGGCAGTAGAGCTCGCGGGAGGCAATCTCGGCCCGTCGATTCATGCAGCGCTCCCGGTCGTAGGAAGCAGGATAGCGCTTGCTCGGATCGAACGCCTTAGCCGGACACGCATCCATGCACACGGTACATCCGTCACAGGGATCGAACCCCTCGAGACGGCCGTCCGGCGGCAACTCCGCATCCGTAAGAAGGGCCCCCAGTCGCATACGGCTCCCGAGCTCCGGATGGATGATGAATCCGGCCTTTCCGTACACCCCTAACCCGGCCTCATACGCGCAGATCTTCATGCGGGGACGCTTGAAACTCACCCGGAATCCCTGATCATCGAGATAGGCCATCCCCTTGTAGCCGATGGCGTCGAAGAGAAGCCGGGACACACGGTCCATGGCATACTCCTCCGATTGAACGTAGGAGGGAACGGGTCCGACTTTCCGATCACCCTCGCCCCAGGGCGCATAGGGTCCGATGTAGGTGTTGTTTCCGCTCGGTGACGTCGCCACTGCGAAGACGACCACCGCCCGGCACTCGGGCCACAACTCCAGCGGACGAGTCCCTTCGATCCCATGCTCGAACCCCCGTCGCGGATCGGCTATCTTCACATCGTACGCCCCGACCTGCTTCATACGTTCGACCAGGCCTCGTTTTACCGCTTTGCTCATCTGCTCCTCCATATTCGTGCGCGACAGTACGACCTCATGCAAATACGGGCGGCTGTTCCTCTCCGACCGCTCATCAGACTCGAATGTTCTCTTCAAGCCGCTCCAATAATGAAGCCAGGCGTTCTCTCTCCGGTATGGGCATATCGCCGAACAACGCCATCTGTAATCCTTTCGAGACCTCCCAAAACACCGGCATCAATTCGCGACCCTCCGGGGTAAGCTCCACAAGGATTACCCGGCGGTCTTCGTCACTCCGGCTGCGTCTGACGTACCCATGCCGCACCAGCGTGTCTACCATGCCGCTCACCGTCGACTTGACCCTACCGACCTTCCCGATGAGGGAAGAGAGGGGCATGGGCGCATTCTCAGCCGATAGAATCACGAGGACGGGACCGTGCGCAGGAAGGATCCCCCTGATCCGCCGCCGCCGTAGCTCATCCTCGATATACGAGTTGACCTGCTCCCGAATGCGAGAAATCGTCGAAACTACTCCCTGCCAACTCATGCGCACAATATAGTTCGGCCACGAACATTTGTCAAGGTTAAATATAAAATACTCCCGCTCTCACACGTACTGCCACTTTTTTTTAACTAACCGACGATCAGATATCGGCGCCCGTCGGCTTGACGCACCCGAACCGAAGGGGTACCGTACACCGTCGACCGTAAACCGATGAAGAGTGATGCCGGCGCCACGACGATCCGCAATCACCACAGGAGGCACGTCGAATGGACTTTCCATGGACCATGTTCATCAACCTCGGCATCATCGCCGGAGGGCTCCTCCTCGCCACCTTCATCCGGGTGAAGATCCCTTTTTTTCAGAAGTTCCTCATTCCCAACGCCCTCACCGCCGGCTTTCTACTCCTTCCGTTCTACAACCTCCTGGCCCCACGACTGGGTCTGGCAACGGATACCCTGGGCCACATGGTCTACCACCTGTTGAACGTGTCTTTCATCGCCATGACCCTGAGAAAATCCCCGCCTGCCCATCGGCGGGGAGACCTGACCCTCTATTCGACGAGTATGGGCATCCTCTCCCAATACGCGGTTGTCGCAATCCTGGGGCTGCTCATGACATTCCTATTCATGAAGACCTTCATCCCCGACCTGTTCCCCTCGTTCGGGTTCCTCCTAACCATCGGATTCGTCCTCGGTCCGGGACAGGCCTATGCCATCGGTACCGGGTGGGAGTCCTTCGGGATCGAGGGAGCCGGTACGGTGGGGCTCACCTTCGCGGCAATCGGCTTTCTCTTCGCGTGTTTCGGCGGCGTGTTTCTCATCAATTACGGCATCCGGCGGGGCTGGATGAACGAGAAGCATATCAAGGCGATCAACGAACGGGGGGTTCGAACCGGCGTGTATGCCAAGGACCATCCGAACGTGACCGGCGCCAATCTCACCACCGAGTCGGAGGCTATCGATTCGATGACCTTCAACGTCGGGTTGGTGGTGGTTGTGTACCTGATCAGCTACCTTTTCCTGAAAGGGGTGACTTTTCTGCTATCGTTCGCCGGTGACGCGGGTGGAGAACTGGCGGTGAACTTGTGGGGGATCAACTTCATCTTCTCGGCGCTGGTTGCGATTCTGGTGAAGAAGATCATGCAGCTCTTGAAGATCGAATACGTGTACGACAACCTCTCCATGACCAGGATCTCCGGTATCTCGGTAGACATCATGGTCACCGCGGCGATCGGAGCCATCTCGATCGTAGTCGTAAAGGCCTACCTGATTCCGATCATCATCACCAGCATCATCGCCGGTGGTGCGGTGCTCATCATCGTCCCATGGTTCTGCTCTCGGATCTTCACGGACCATCAGTTCCACCGAATGCTGATGATCTACGGCTGTTCCACCGGCACGCTTCCCACGGGGCTCGCCCTGCTTCGGGTGATAGACCCGGAATTCGAAACACCCGTCGCCACCGATTACATGTACTCCTCCGGCCTGACCTTCGTGCTGGCCATTCCGTTTATCCTCTCCATCAACCTGCCGGTATACACCTTTACCACCGGCGAGTTCTCCTACTTCTGGTCCGCCCTGCTGGTGAGTGCGGCCTATCTCGTATTCGTGGGAATCTCCTTCATCATCATCTCACGCAAACGGCTGCCCATCGCCCCCACCCGCATCTGGCACAAAGAGGAGTGACGATGGTCCGGAACGGTACGATCATCACTGAGTTCAAGTCGAGAAGAAGCAGGATGCGACGAGTCGTCATCAAGATCGTCTTTCTCATCCTCGGCAGGGCGACCCAGTCGGCGTCCCGGCATGAACCGCTGGTGAGGGAGGAAGCGGCCCCGTGGCCGGAGGGATTCACCATGACGATCCGGACCCTACCGGACGGCCCTATCCTCTGCATGCAGAAACGGGGTTGCGGAATACGCGTGGTCGGACGGGAACACGCCGAGTCCGCCGATCTGGCCATCGACATTCGTACCGTTCGCGCCGCCTTCCGGATGTTTACGGCCCGCCTGAGCATCCACGACGCGTACGCGGAGCACAGGATCGGCCTCCACGGAAACGTGTCACACGGAATCCGTTTCATCAGGATCATGGGAATCATCCAGAGCTACCTGTTTCCGAGGATCATCTCGTCGAAAATTCTCAAACACGTCACGCCGATGACGCCGCGGCGCCTACTCAGGCGCGTATGGATTGTTCTGCCGGGTCTACTTTTTGGTATTTAATCGAGGGGAAACTATATGGAGTATTTCGAATTCGTCTGTCCCGTGAAGATACTCTCCGGACCTAACGCCTTAGAGAACATACCGGTAGAGCTCGGGCGGCTTTCCGCCTCGCGCCCGTTGATCCTCACCGACAAGGGGGTCAGTGAAGCCGGTCTGACGGATCTCGTCATCGACGCGTTCACGGACTCCGGACTCACGCCGACGGTGATGTACCGAGATGTGCCGCCGAACTCATCCGTGGAGACGGTAACCACGGTGGCCGAACTCTACAACGAACATGATTGCGACGCCATCATTGCGGTCGGAGGCGGAAGCGTCATCGACACGGCCAAGGGCGCCAACATCATGGTAAGCGAGGGGATCTCTGAGTTCACGGAACGTATCGGCGCGGACATCCTGCAGCGCAAACTGAAACCGCTGATCGTCGTGCCCACGACGGCCGGCACCGGGTCGGAAGCCACCTCGGGAGCCGTCATCTACGACACCGCGGGGAAACAAAAACTGCTCCTCGGCTCCGAACGGATAATCCCGGATTCGGCGATTCTCGATCCACGGATGACCGTGTCTCTTCCCCCAAAACTGACCGCGGCTACCGGAATGGACGCGCTGGCTCATGCGGTGGAGGCGTATACGTGCCTTCAACGCAACCCGATCAGCGACATCTTCGCAACCCGAGCCATCTCGCTCATCGCCGACTACCTCTTACCCGCGGTCAGAGACGGAAAAGACGAGGAAGCGCGGTTCATGATGGCCAACGGATCACTGATGGCCGGCATCGCTTTCTCGAACGCGATGGTCGGAGCGATCCATGCGTTTAGTCATGCCGCCGGCGCCGTAGGTTCCGTTCCTCATGGAGGAGCCATCGCCATCTTTCTCCCTATCGTGATCGAATATAACATGGAGATCCTCGCCCACCGGTACGGCGACCTGCTCCTGTACCTCGCCGGTTCGAAGGTCTTCGCCCAGACCCCGGAAGCTGCCGCAGGAGACAAATTCGTCGAGTATGTCCGGCGATTGACCGCCGACCTGAACGAGGAGTGCGGTCTGCCGCTCTCTCTGAAGGAGTACGGCCTTACCGAGAAGGAGATCGAGACGATCGCCGATACGGCCCTCGACGACGGCTCCATCCTCATGAATCCGAAAAACATCACCCGCGAAGATGGTTTGATCCTCCTCCGTAAAGCCCTGTAGGCACCGAAGACCGGATCACTCCTTTTCGGAAACCCCGGCCTCCTCGAATGACGCCATCTCACGCACCATCGCGCAAGCCGCTCCTATCAGATGCATGGCGAGGGCGGCTCCGGTTCCTTCGCCTAACCGGAATTCCAGATCGAGGAGGGGTGTAAGACCCATCGTATCGAGGGCTTTCGACTGCCCGACCTCCACCGACCTGTGGCCGGCGAAGAAGTACTCCGCGGATGTCGGCGCTATGGTCCAGGCAATGAGACCACCGGCGACCGAGATGAGCCCGTCAAGCACGACCGCGACGCCGTCGGCCGCCGCAGCCAGGGCGGCCCCGGCCATGGCCCCGATCTCGAAGCCGCCGACCTTGGAGAGGAGATCGACACCATCGGTCGCGTCGGGACGGTGCAGATCGAGAGCCCTCTCGATTACTCGAATCTTGCGACGCAGTCCCTCGTCGTCAACGCCGGTGCCCCGGCCGACGACGCCCGCCACGGGAACCCCGGTCGCCGCCGCAACCACCGCCGACGCCGCCGTGGTGTTCCCGATCCCCATCTCCCCGAGTCCGATAAGATGATACCGCTTCCGATCCGCGATCTCGCGATACGCCTCGATCCCGGCCTCCAGTGACCGCACCGCTTCCTCTCCGGTCATGGCGGGTTCCACCGCGAGGTTACGGGTACCGTGGGCGATCTTCTTGTCGATCAAACCCTCCACGTCTCCGAAATCGTAGGCGACGCCGACGTCGACCACATCCAGGTCGATTCCGCCGTGTCTGCAGAAGGCGTTGATAGCCGCACCGCCATGCAGGAAGTTCAGCACCATCTGGGGCGTGACATCCGACGGATAGGCCGACACGCCCTCCTGGGTGACCCCATGATCCGCCGCAAACACCAGGACAGCCTTCTCGTCGGCCACCGGATCGAGACTCCGTTGAATGACACACATCCTGCGTGCCACGCCCTCCAGGAGACCCAGCGAACCCACCGGTTTCGTTTTTCCGTCGATCTTCCGACGGGCCGCCTCTGCAAGCTCCGTCCCCGGTACGACGATCCGCGGTACCACACCGGAAACCATTCCCCCCGTCACCGCTCCCGCCGCCGGATTTTTCGCGCTTTCCGTACCGGTGAGCGCCCTCTTCTTTGTTTTCTCTTCCATCCAATCACTCCTTCAATCCGGATACCGGTCCGTGTTTTCATCCGTCGGACATCCGAACGACGGCACACCCCGACTCACTCGACCAGCAGGACGGAGAATCCCCACTCGTTGCGCGAGAGCTCCAGGAGATCCTCATCACCGGCACTCTCTCTGTGAACCTCCTCGCCGGTGACGAGATCGGTGGTCGTGCCGGAGAGGTACCCCTTGCGGACGGCCAGTTTCGTCCCGAAGCATTGCGGCGGCAGGAAGACGAAGAGCAGCCTGCCGTGTTCGGTCTTCCCCGCCCTGACATGCACGAAGTCGGCTCCCTCCGGCCGCGGAGAGACGACCCGAACAGACGGCACGACTCCCACCTCAGCGGTCAACCAGGAGAGGAATGCTTCGAAGTTGGGCGCGTCCTCGGCATAGGAGGCATCGCCATGCTGAGATCCTGCCAGATAGGGATCTCCAAGATAGGTCGCACAGGCGAAGATCACGCCGCGGCCGACCCGTGTGCGCAGGAGGAGGCTTCCTTCATCCGTGTCGCCGAGAGATTCCGCCTCCCGTTCAGTACCGGCGCCTGTATAGGGCGTCAGCCACTGGCCGGCCGGCAGCGGAAGCTCCCGACCATCGAGCTTGAGCATGACATGGTTCGACGTGAGTCGGCGTCGGCCGACCTCTCGGATTTCGCCGATGCGCGAAATGAGCCGTTCGTTCGGGTAGCTGTAGAGCCCCGCGGGAGAGAAGGCTCCCGTCTCCGACTCGTAGAACAACGCTCCCCCGCCGTCGACGAAATCTTCGAGCCTGGCGAGCAGGTCCTCATCCATGACGAGGGCCCGCGGCATGATCAGCAGCTTCAGATTGGAGAGCTCCTGCAGATGATTCTCCTCCACGATCCGGTAGGGTATGTTCAGCCGGACGAGGGCCCGGGCATACCCGAGGATGGCCTGGAGGGCCGTCTTCGCGGTGCCGTCCTGTGACCAGTGGAGATAATACGAAAGAGGACTGAAGAAGATCCCTATCTCGGCCTTGTCCGGCTTGTAGGAGGAGAGTTGCTTCCCGTACCGTTCGAACAGCCGGCCGCTCTTCCGCATCGCAGCCATGCGCTCCTCCGCGAGGCCGTCGTTCCCGGCGAGACCGAAGCCGTTCGACTCCCGGCCGAACACCTCGTCCCGCCAGCACCAGAAAAGGATCGTCTCGGCGCCGGCGCTGATGCCGGTCCAGATCCATCGCTGCTGAGACGGGGCATCGACGCTTTGAGCCACCTGGAAGCCGATGTTCGAACGGCCGCCCTGCAGCTCGCTGAGCCATATCCGCTTGCCCTGGGCTGCGGAGGCCAGCGTGTCGATACGGGAGATGAAGTCGGCATGGTCCATCTCTCTCCCGAGCCACTTGGGGAAGCTCGAACATCCGACGCCGTCGATATGATCTGAGAAGTACCAGTCGTTTCCCCTGTGGAGGGCCGTGCTGCCGGGATACGAATCGTTTCCGTGGAGTACCGTAGGCTGGCCGCCGTGGACGGTCACCGGCCGATCGGGATCCAGCCCCTTTATGAGGTCGTACCGGTCACGGGCATGCCGGACGGAACGTCGGCTGATGAACTCCTGAAAGGCGATCATCTCCGTGTAGGGGCGATCGGGGCTCTTGCCGGGCATCACCTCGTCCCATGCCGAGTACCGACGCTTCCACGCCTCGTTCAGGCCTTCCAAGCCGCCATGGAGCGCATCCAGCCTCCGGCGGAACCGATCGAGGGTGTACGGGCAGTAGCAGACGAGTCCGTCGGCCTGCACGTTCCAACGCAGCTCGTTCCAGGCATCCCATCCGGCCAGGTTCCCCGCCTTTCGGAAGTTCTCCACCGTCGCCGAGATGAACCGGGCCATCCGGTCCCACACCCCCGGATGGTCGAAACATCCGCCGGGAGTTATACCGAAGTGGATCTCTCCCCGGTTGGAGGAAACCACCTTGTGGCCCATGTTGTCCACCATCTCACTTCCGGGTACAACCCGGTGGATCCAGTACGGATGGACCGCGGCGATGGTGCTCAACACGACCGCCAATCCGTTTTTGTCGGCGATCTCGACAATCCGCTCGTAGTCGTCGAACCTGTATGTGTCGGGCTTCGACTCGACCCAGGCCCATACGACCCAGAGTTGTACCGTGTTCAGGCCTGAATCGGCCATCTGCTTGAGGTCATCCTCCCAGAACCGCTGCTCCGGGAACGGGGGCCTGTAGTATTGTGTGCCAAGATGAATCATATCTCCTCCTCGTTTCTACTCTCCACCACTATCCACCAACGCTCCGGAGGGCTCCTCCTCACCGGAGTCGTCGGTAGTATCACCCAAGAAATATACACTGAATGGCACCGGAAGCTCCCACCTGCGGATCTCGTAGAGCTCCCGGTCGAAGGTCGACACCTTCCGGATGCCGATCACACTCGCGTCCCGCTGGGAGATGTGCTGTTCCAGAGCCGCACTCTGGATCTGAACAAAAGAGAATGGACCTCGCAGCGCCTGTCGGTTTCTATCCAGACCGACCGTGTCCGGATATGCCCAAGACTGGGCCGGGTCCACCGACACCAGATGCGCTCGAGGAGAGTAAGGATCACCCTCGGCCCTCATCTGCTGCAGCGTGGCCGTCACGAGCCGGCCGACGGTCTCATGTTCGAAATGTTCCAGCGCCGCGGACGGACCGTCCGGCGACACCACGATCTCCGGCCGAAACCGGCGCATGAGGTCCCGGAGGAGCGCGACGAGGTACTCCTTCCCGCCCCACATGTCGGCTACCGCGTCCACCGTGAGTTCATCGGCGATACCGTTATAGGGGTTGTTGGCGAGTCCGAGTCGCACATATGCGTCGGCTCCCAGGACGGTAAGAGATCGTCTGGTCTCCTCTACCCTAACACGGGCGAGTTCGGAGCCGGACATCTCCCGGTTGGGGTACTCCGGATCGATATACCGTTCCGGATAGATGTCCAGGCCGGATTCACCGTCGGTGAACAAGACTACCGCGACACGCAATCCCTTCCGACTCGCCGCCGCGATCAGGGCGCCGAAGTCGATGGCTTCATCGTCCGGATGTGCGTGAATACAGAGGATGTCCACCTCACCGTTCCCGGGCGAATCGCCCGGGGAGATCATACGCAGGGGTGTGGTTCCTTCGGCAACATAGCGGGAGAGAGGCGGCCTCCGCACGAACTGTTCCAACTCGAATATCGACACGTCCGAGCTTTCGTGGACCACCGCCTCCTGCATCGTTTCTGCGGATACCGGCTCAGCCGCTACCGTCGGCGTCACAACCTCGGCGCCGGAGTCCGAGGACGTACCCGTTCCTCCCCGTTCATCGGAAGCGGTATCGGCGGGAAGCCCTTGCAGGTCGTCGACCTGGACCGAGTCAATAGGTGTCGCGACCGTCGCAACGGCCTCCGGCGGACGCGGGTAGGTTCTTCCGTCTGCAATTCGCCACTCGGTGTACCTGCCCGGGATGGAAACCGATCTCTCGGGCACCATCATGACCCCAAGCTTCCTAGTCTCATATCGAGAGGTAGCCGTACTCTTCGGTTCCGGCTCGCGAATCGGTTCCGCAACCTCAGCCAAGGATTCCTCGTTCTCACCTATTTGGTCCAGAGTGCGCCACTCCGCTAAATTCTCCGGAATACTCACGGAGTCAACCCTCAAGGGGAGTTCGGGGAGCTGGGGGAGCTGGGAATCCGACGGCGTACCCATCCTCTCCGGCTGCGGGAAAACCGGCAGAGAAACGGAGACCGGTGCCATGAACACTCCGCCCAGTGCGAGACCCGCCGCCATGGGTAAACCGAGATAGGCGAATTTCGGCGCCGGAGGTTCCGAACGGGCGGGTTCGACTTCGCGGAGTCCGTCGTAGGCGAAGCGGTAACTGCCGAATACGATCCTGTCGCCCGCTTTGAGCCGGGTATTGCGGACGGCTACGCCGTTGACCAGCACCGGCTTGTCGGAGTGAAAGATGACCTCTGCGCCGCGGCGTTCGAGACGGAAGGACTCGGCCGACTGGGGACGGAAGTACCTGCCCTTGGGTACGACCACATCGCAATCATCCTCATATCCCACCGCCATCAACTCGCGGTTCAGGGAGAAGATCTCATGCCTCCCGTCCGGGAAGACGACGCCGAGATCGAAGAAGATTTCCGGCTCGAGGGGTATCCGGCTCTCCTCCACAGCCCTCCGCCATGTTTTCCATCGGCGAAACAGGAGGAATCCCAGAAAGACAACGACCGGCACGAGCAGTAACCCCGGCCGGAACGAAATTGTCATCGGTTGTTGTCCGGCGGCAGAAACCATGCCCACCGGTACCGCCCATAGGAGGGCACGGAGGAAACGTCCGTTCTTTCTCAACATAGAAGGTAGCATAGTACCGGCCAGGCCTCGCTTGGACAAGACCCGCGCCGTACCCCAGTCCGCGTGCCGCGTTTACGAGAGAAGCGGAGCCCGGTTCTCACCCGATGTTCCACTCCTCGAAGACCGCCCGCACGTTCTCCGGACGGGCTCCGACACCGAATTCGCACTGCGCGATGCAGCCGCCGTCCTGCCACAGGGTATCACGCACCTTCCGAACGGCTTCCCTTACCTGTTGCGGCTCCCCGTATGGGAGGATGTGCTGGCGGTCCACTTCGCCCCAGAAGGTGATTCTGCCCCGAAACTGTGCCAACCTGTCGATGCCCATACAGAAAACTTGAGAATTGAAGGCGTCGAGACCGAGTTCGATCAGGGGCTCGTAGATATCGAAGGTGTAGCCGTCGGAGTGCATGAAGATCTTCTTGCCCTTCCTCTTCGCGATTTCGATGTAGTCCCGGTACAGGGGCCGAAACACATCCCGCCAGGTGTCGGGGTGTATCAGCAGGCTCCCCTGTGTGCCCCAGTCGTCCATCATGAAGAGAGCGTCTACATCGGTTCCGGCCCACAGTTCCATGATTTCGCAGTAGAAGGCGTGCATGCGGGAGATGAAACGGTCAAGTCCCGATGGTCGCAAGGCAAGGTCGACGAAGAGCTGTTCGGTCCCGCGGATAAACTGCAGCTGCTCGAACGGCCTCGGCAGGCCGCCGGCCAACACGAAGCGGTCCGTCTCCCGGCAGAACCGGTTCACCTCAGCCACGTCCACGCTCAACCACTCCTCGGGGAACCTGACGGCGGATGTATCGTTCCACTCGGTATCCTCTGCGGGAACCAGGGGACGCTTCACCTCTCCGATATAACCGGCAACCATGTTCTCGAAGACGCATCCCCAGGGATCTATGTATTCGCCGACCTCATACTGCGCTCCCCTCGTAGGGGGCTCTCGGCGATAGAACCCCGGCGAGGTGACGATGTCGTCCGGGAAGTCTCTTCGGATCGCCGCGAGTTCGGACGGATACCGCTCCTTGGCCCACGGCAATACCCACAGCTGCCGGGGGACTCGGGCGGGGGTATCGAACTCCAGAGTCTTATAGACGGTGGTTCTCGGATCATCCATGGGGTACCTCCGAAAAGGTTCTCGATTGCGACGCAATCCGTCCACATCTTGCGAGAACCGAATCCGGTTGTCAAGGCGAGTATTCACCTTCAAACCATATACGTCGAGGATGACCACGGTGTATAGTGGGGCGATGGAAGTAGGAGATACGTGTGAGTTGCACATCGGAAGCCTGGGATTCGGCGGAGCCGGGGTCTCGAAGGACGCCGGTCCGGTGATCTTCGTTCCCCGGGGAGTACCCGGGGACACGGTCCTTGTGAAGATCAGGAAGTTGAAGAAACGGTACGGTTCCGGCGAGATCGTACAGCTACTCGACCCATCCCCCCTCCGGGTCGACCCGAAGTGCGTGGGGTTCCTCGAAGGCTGCGGCGGGGGTCAGTGGCTCCACGTAGAGTACAAGGAGCAGCTCTATTACAAGTCGCAGATCCTGCGAGAGAGCATGAAACGGATCGGGCGGGTGAATGTGAAGGTAGACTCGGTTCGTCAGGCCGCCGCAATCCACGGATGCAGGAATAAATTTTCCGTGCGCAGATCCGCGGAAGGAGCGTTCGGTCTGTGCAGGGAGCACAGCCGTGAGGTGATCCCCTTCGCGGATTGCAGGATGGAGATGCCCGCCGCCATCACCACACTGCGAAGTCTCATCGCCGCGGAACTCCCGTCGGCCGTAACTCAGATCCATATCCGGGCGGCGGAAAACGGCAAATCGGGAGTGTGTCTGTTCACCGATGCCCCGATACCGAGTCTTCGCCCCCTGGCCAAGGGTATCATGAAGAATACTGCCTCGATCATCGGTATCTCCGCAAAGCTGGGCAGGCGTTTCTCACACCTGACCGGACGAAAGCAGTTGATCCGGCGATGCGGCGACATCGAGTTCGAGATCCCTCATGGCAGTTTTTTTCAGACCCACTACCAGGTTGCCGAAGAGTTGATGAAAACCGTCGTCTCACTCGTGGATGGTTCCGGGCCGGTCCTGGACCTCTACTGCGGCGTTGGGTTCTTCTCGGTTCCCATCGCCCGCCACGGACTCCGAGTTCACGGTGTCGAAGGGGATCCCGGCGCGATAAAGGCCGCCGAGACAAACGCAGCGAAAAATGGCGCCGGAGAAGCCTCCTTTACTGCCGGAGACATAGTGCGATTTCTGCCCTCGCTATCTCCCGGAGAGTATGCAACCGCGGTTCTGGATCCCCCGCGCAGCGGATGCGGACCCGGCGTGCTGGAGGAGCTCATGAGGATCGCTCCGAAGCGGATCGTCTACGTCTCCTGCGCCCCCGACACCCTGGCAAGAGACATCGGCAGGCTCAACGGGGCGGGATACGTTCCCCGCGAAACCATTCCCTTCGACATGTTTCCCCAGACCTACCATGCCGAGACGGTAACTCTTTTGGAACGATCCGATCCAGCTTGACATCCTGAATACGGCACAGTAGAGTACTGACGGCTCCTTGTGGCGGATGGAGAATCACATTTGTTAGGACTGAAAGAACGCACAGGAATACGCGGGGCAGGTATGAGAATCGGCTGTTTAACCGGAATTTGTTGGTGTACCTCATTCAGTGGTGGCGGCTGATGCCGACGGAACCGGCTCATATCGCTGCGTGATTGCGGGAATGTGAGTGAGATCGATACACCGGGGCATCGGCTCCGGTTTTTTTTGCCTGACCCGATACTGTAGAATCGATCGGGTGTATGGCCTGACCGCCGGTGAGATTGCAGATCGCCGACACCGGATATCGTGATCGGAACGGAGGGAATGAGTGGAACTCTACAACTATCTGACGAGGTCCAAGACGACGTTCACCCCCCTGATGGACGGATTCGTGGGAATGTATGTCTGCGGGCCGACAGTATACGGACATGCGCACATCGGACACGCCAAGGCCTACATCACCTTCGATGTGCTGCATCGGTATCTCGAGTTTCTCGGGAACAGAGTGCGGTACGTTCAGAACATCACCGACGTGGGACACCTGGTTGGGGACGGAGATGAGGGTGAGGACAAGATCGTCAGCCAGGCCGGAAAACTGAAGATAGAGCCCATGGAGGTGGTAGAGCTGTATACCAGATCCTACTTCGATTCCATGGACGCGCTGGGTGTCCGGCGGCCCGACATCTCTCCACGTGCCGGCGGACATGTGCTCGAACAGATCGCACTCGCGAAGACCCTTATCGAGAAGGGCTTCGCATACGAAAGTCGGGGATCGGTGTTCTTCTCGGTCCAAAATTGGCCGGCCTACGGCAAGCTGTCGGGGAGAAACATCGACGATCTGCAGGAGGGGGCACGCGTCGAAGTCGATAGCGCCAAGCGCGACCCCAGGGATTTCGCCGTGTGGCGAGCCGTCGAGCCGAAGGCGTTGATGAAATGGGAGAGCCCCTGGGGGATGGGCGTGCCGGGTTGGCACGCCGAGTGCACCGTCATGGCACGAAAGTACCTGGGGCTACCCTTCGATATCCACGGCGGCGGCCTCGAGAATATCTTTCCCCATAACGAGAGTGAGATCGCCCAGTGCGAAGCGGCGTACGACAAGGAGTTCGCCAACTACTGGGTTTTGAACAATATGGTTACGGTAAACGGAACCAAGATGGGGAAGAGCCTCGGAAATTTCACCACCATCGGCGATGCCATGAAGAAACACGATCCTATGACCATTCGTTTCTTCATCCTCACGAGTCACTACCGTTCGACCACCGATTTCTCAGACACCGCCCTCGACGGGGCGGCCCGGGGATACGCTCGACTCGTCAGGGTGCTGGATTCACTGCGGTCTCTCGTCCGTGAGGTCGGGGCCCCGGCCGACGGGATTGCATCGGAACCGGATTCACCGGTCCCGACGTTTCTCGCTCCGTTTCGGGAACGGTTTCTCGCGGCCATGGACGACGACCTGAATACCCCGCAGGCGATTGCAGCGCTGTTCGATGCCGGGAAGGCCGTGAACCGGCGCCTGACAGATTCCCCGCCGACACCCGCGGAGGCACGCGAAGCCCTACGGTTCTTCCAGACTCTCGGCGGAACCGTTCTTGGGCTCGTTCCCGAGGAGGAGACGATCTCGGATTCCTCGGTACGCGGATCGGGCAAGAACGTGGCCCTGGAGCCGGTAGTCGAGATCCTGATCGAACTCAGGGCGAAGGCCCGGAGGGAGAAGGAGTTCGCGACGGCCGACATGATCCGAGACAGGCTGCAGGAGATTGGGATCGGACTCGCCGACGGGAAAGACGGCACGACCATGACATTTTTGTAGGATCTCCTCACGCCGATGTAAGATACCTTCCCAGCGATTTCGCATAGGCCCGCTTCATCGCCAGTTCGAACTCCTCGTTGGAACGGTACTCATATCCGAACACCGGCTTCCAGAGGACCGGGTCCTCCATGCACAGATAGAAGAACACGCTCCCGTGCCAGGGGGCGAAGGCCTCGTACGCGTGAGAGAAGAGATCCTGTTTCAACTCGAGAGGAATCGACAGCTTTCCGGCGGCATCGGTCAGCGGCAGCTGGAGTATCCTACTCCGGGGCTTCAGTACGCGCAGGGACCGGATCACCGGTTTGATCAGCGTCACCGTCCCGAAGGAGACCATCACCACCTCCTCCGGCGAGAAGGAGTCCATGACCCGTCGGTACAGGTCCGCATAGACATCGCGCCACCCTCGAAAGGGAATAATAGGGTGAAAGTGGAACCCGACGGCGATTCCGTTATCGGCCGCGGTCCTGGCGGCGACGAGCCGGGCATCCAGAGACGCGGTGAGAGGTTCCTCCACGGTGATGACGGCATGGGGATTCAATGTCCAGCCGGCGATCACGTTTCGGGGAGGGACGGCCCGCGTCAGCGGATCCGCCGCCGCGGACTTGGTCTTGAACTCCAGTATGATGTCGGGGTTCCGATCGGCGAAGGCACAGAGACGATCCAGGAGTCCATGCCTATTCCCGAACATGAGTGAGTCGGAAGACTGCCCTGTGCCGATATGGTAGAGCCGTCGAAGCCTGCCGCCGGATGGTTCGAAACCGGTCGCGTCGCTCCCCGGATCTTCCGCGACCGACCCCGATCGCAACTCCGCCTCCAACAGCACGAGCCGCTCCTCCAGGTCGGAGCGAAAGACGATCTCGCCACCGCCGGCGAAGGTCTGGATGGAGCAGTAGGTGCAGCCGTAACCGCACCCGAGAACGGCGTCCAGTGTGAGTAGGTTGCAGCAGCGGGTCTTCGGAGAAGCCACGGGGCAGCGCCCGAGAAGGGATCCTCTCGCGGGTCGATGCTTGAAGGTTCCGTTACCCGATGCAGTCGACAGAACATCGGCCTTTGCGGATCCGAGGTCGACATACTCCGGTCCCTCTTGTTTCAGCGCGTCCCACTCGTCCCGGAGAATCGCGACCGCCTTTCGTGCACGGCTTCGGCCGCGGTATCTCTGCGAGTCCGGCTCGTGCCATCTCTTCTCGATTGGGCCGCAGCCCCACATCTCCAGGTCGGCGGCCACGTCACAGAGGAACCGAATCTCCTGAACCGAAAGGCGGTACTCGCCTGCGATTCGATCGATGAAGCTCCGATCGCGGTCCGTCAGGGCGGCATATATCGGATCGGAGTCGAAAACAGCAAGTTTCGGGTATCGATGGTCCATCACCACTATGGTAGCAGTATCATCGTGGAAATGGAATGATCCTCATATACGAAAACCGATGTTTCCAGTAGAGTAACGAACATGTATTCTATTCGAAGACTCTATCGCATCGGAATGGGTCCCTCATCGAGTCACACCTTAGCGCCACGGGAAGCTGCAACCCGCTTTAGAAAACAGGCGCCCGAGGCCGGCCGGTACCAGGTAATCCTTTACGGCAGCCTGGCCGCAACCGGAGAGGGACATCTGACATTCCAGGCAATCCGGGCCTCCTTGGAACCTATCGAAACGCAGATACTTCTCGAACCGGCGATAGAAAAACCCTTCCACCCGAACTGCATGCAGTTTTCAGCATACGACGCCGAAGGCAATCGGACTCATGAGTGGACGGTGTACAGCACCGGCGGGGGCGAATTGGCCGAGGAGGGGCAACTGCCACCGGAACCGGCATACGATTTCACCGAGATGACTCCAATCCTCGGATGGGTCCGCCGGACCGGAAAGCCGATCTGGATGTATGTGGAGGAGCGGGAATCCCGAGACCTATGGGAGTACCTCGCAGACGTTTGGCAACAGATGCGCGCGGCCATCGAGCGGGGACTGGATGCCGAGGGTGCGCTGCCGGGAGAGTTGCGCCTCCCGCGGAAGGCACAGAACGTGTTCATTCAGGCCAGACGGCTGAAGGAGGGGACCGGCGGCACCGGATCCATCTCGGCATATGCACTGGCCGCGGCGGAGGAGAACGCCGCAGGCGGCATCGTCGTCACCGCCCCGACCTGCGGATCCTGCGGGGTACTGCCGGCGGTGCTGCGCTACATCGAGGAGATCTATGGATTGTCGGTGGAACGGATCCTCCGAGCCCTCGCGACCGCGGGGCTGATAGGCAATCTCGTGAAGCACAACGCCTCGATCTCCGGCGCGGAGGTAGGCTGTCAGGGAGAGATCGGAACCGCCTGCGCCATGGCGGCCGCGGCGGCGGCGCAGCTACTCGGTGCCTCACCGCCGCAGATCGAGTATGCCGCGGAGATGGGCCTCGAGCACCATCTGGGATTGACCTGCGACCCGGTGGCCGGGCTGGTCCAGATACCGTGCATCGAGCGAAACGCGATGGCGGCGCTGCGAGCCTATGACTGTGCCGAGTACGCCCTGCTCTCCGACGGATTCCACCGGGTTTCATTCGACCAGGTGGTCGAGACCATGCGAAACACGGGCCACGACCTCCCCAGCCTCTATCGGGAAACCGCCGCAGGCGGGTTGGCGGCAACCTTCCCGAAAGGATACGATGAGAAATGAGTACCGAAGGCGATTACGACTGCGATAGGACTATGATACAATCATGAGACAAGTAGTATGAAACGCAGGAACAAGGTATATCGGGGAATGCCGAGGGATGAGGCCAACTATCGCATCGAAGAGGCTCTCCGTCGGATGAGCATCCGAGAGAAGGTTCGCATACTCACCGGCACGACCTCCCTCCTCAAGTTGGGATTCGATTTCCTGGTATTGAAACGCTACAATCGCACCCCCTATCCGGCAGGGGGTTCCAGGCGGTTCGGCCTCCCCGCACTCCGGTTCTGTGACGGCCCGCGGGGCGTCGTGTCCGGCCACAGCACCTGCTTTCCCGTGAGTATGGCCAGAGGAGCGAGTTGGGACCCCGAGCTGGAAGAGCGGATCGGCGAGGCCGTCGGCCGGGAGATCCGTGCCCAGGGCGGAAACTACTACGGCGGCGTATGCGTAAACCTGCTGCGGCATCCCGCCTGGGGGAGAGCCCAGGAGACCTACGCCGAGGATCCCCACCTCCTCGGCGAGATGGGAGCGGCCCTTGTACGCGGGGTACAGCGGCACAACGTGATGGCCTGCGTGAAGCACTACGCCGCCAACAGCATGGAGAACGCCCGCTTCAAAGTGGACGTGATCATGGCTGAAAGGACCCTGCGTGAGGTGTATCTCCCCCACTTCCGACGATGCATCGACGCCGGCGCGGCGTCTGTCATGGGGGCGTACAACAAGTTCAGGGGTGATCACTGCTGCGAGAATGAGTATCTCCTGACCCGGGTTCTCAGAGAGGAGTGGGGATTCCGAGGTTTTACGCTCTCCGATTTCGTCTGGGGTGTGCGAGACGGGGTAAAGGCCCTGAAGGCCGGCATGGACGTAGAGATGCCCATGGGGAAGCGATTCGCCGCCATTCCCGCGGCGGTACAAGAGGGAACCATCGATCCGGAAACGGTGGATACCGCCGTCAGGCGGACGGCATCGACAATTCTGCGTTTCGAAACCGCGGCGGACCCGGAGGAGTATCCCCGCAGCGTGATCGCCTGCGGCCCGCACCGAACGCTGGCACGGGAGGCGGCGGAGAGGAGCATGGTGCTCCTGAAGAACCGTGACGGTTTCCTGCCGTTGGATCGGGAGAGAATCGGAACCCTCGCCGTGATCGGCCGCCTGGCCGCCGTCCCTAACACCGGAGACCGGGGCAGCAGCCACGTACGCCCCCCGTACGTGGTGACGCCACTCGCCGGTCTCGAGACCTACGACGGGAGAGACTTCTCGGTTGTGTACTCCGACGGCTCCGACATCGAAGAGGCGTGCCGGACGGCCGAAGACGCCGATGCCGTCGTCGCCGTGGTAGGGCTGGATTATTCCGATGAGGGCGAGTACCTCACCTCCGGCTCGACGATCGGCGGTGATAGGGAGTCTCTCGGGCTCCGCCCGGAGGAGGCTGAGCTGATCTCACGAGTTGGATCGCGGACCGATCGCCTCATTGTCGTGATACTGGCGGGGAGTGCCGTGCTGACCCGCGACTGGGAGGAGAGTGCGGTTTCGATCCTCTATGCGTGGTACCCCGGCATGGAGGGCGGCAACGCCCTGTCGAGGATCCTGTTCGGTGACTGTTGTCCCGGCGGAAGGCTCCCCTTCACCATCCCCGAATCCCCGGACCGGCTACCCTACTTCGACCGGGACGCAGATTCCATCGAGTACGGCTACTATCACGGATACACCCTCATGGACAAAGAGGGGCGTGTCCCTGCCTATCCCTTCGGTTTCGGCCTGAGCTATACCACCTTCTCGTACTCGGACCTCGAGGTGCAGTATTCCGACGCATCTCCCGAGAGTCACGATAACGCTACGGAAGCGGGGAGCAAACCGCACGCTACCTCGACCGGAGGCATCGAAGTCACGGTCACAGTAAAAAACACCGGGAAGCGTGCGGGTGCCGAGGTGGTACAGGTGTATATTGGCCCCCCCGGCGTCGAAGTCGACCGGCCGAAGAAGATACTCGGTGGATTCAGAAAGGTCGAAATTTCACCGGGAGAGCGCGTCGAGGTGATGCTCTTCGTGCCGGCGGAGACGCTCCGGTACTTCGAGCCGGAGTCCGGCGAGTGGCGTGTCGAATCAGGGTCTTACCGAGTGTATGTGGGGTCGAGTTCGCGGGACAGCGACCTGCAGAGTTCGGTGGTTGCGGTGCCGTAACCGCATCGTTCCCAATCACCGCTCCTCCGCATTCCCCCGCGGCGCCGCCATTCACCCCGTCACTCCTCATCTCCGATCCAGATCGGACTCGACCAGGCCCGTTGCCCGTTCCGCTGCTCCACCCGAACCCGGTAATGGCGGGCGCCGGCAGCTGATCCGTCCAGTGGTTCGTCGTCCTCGAACTCGAACTCCGCCGTATACCCGGCCTCCGGTATGGCCCTGTGTAGCTTCGTCTTGTATGCGACATGCCAGTAGATATCCTCACGCTCCGGAGAACCTTCGGGGATTCCCGCCCGGACCGCCAGCATGCGCATGCACTCGTCCCGGAACCACATACTCCGGCTACCTCCACAGAGATCTACCATGGTCGATCGCTCCTCGAGCCCGTTCATGGTCACTCGAAGGGGGTCGGCGGGATCACACTCGAGTTCGAACACCACCGCGTTCTGTGGAATATCGGTCGCCGTCGCCGTCGAGGAACACATCCTGATCCGCGCCGTGTCACCGTCGATTACCGGAGGTTCCTGTCCGGGAGAGATCCAGCACGGTTCGTATCCGACGATCCTGCCGCCGGGAACCTCCAACGCCCCTTCCCACTGCCGGTTCGGCACGTCGACCTCACCCGAGGCAGGACCCCACCCCGATTCGACGCGAACCTTGAAGCGCGTTGGTCTTCCCGGTACCGGCACCGACCAGGTTCCCTGATGACAATGGGTTGCGATGACTCGGTTCCCCCGCAGGAGTTCGATCCGGTCCAGCGCATCCGATCCGCTCACCTTCACCCGGATCCGCCTCGGCCCCGGATCCGACGGAACGACACTCCCCATGGGAGCACCGTTCAGCGTAAAGTCGAGTTCGATCCTGTCGCCGGTCACCCCGTACACACGGCGTGCCTTGAACGCATCCCAGAGACTCTCTCTGGTCAACTCGGACGCCAGGCAGGCCATACGACCGTTCCCGTGCCGTCCGGGCATATCGCCCCAGTTGTCGGTGGAACAGACGGCCCCGAGCCGATATCCACGGTCCAGTGCGTCCTGGTAGGTCCCCCCGGATTGGCCCGGTCCCATGTGGTAGTTGTTCCGCAGGCCGATCCACTCCTCGTCGGTCTCCGAACAGCCGTGTATGGAGTAGATCTCGGCGAAAGGCGAGAGCTCCGGATCCCAGACACTCCAGTCCCGGCCGCGGCGCCCGGGCCGGTATCCAACATGGTGGGGGATCGCCAGGGCATCCATGCCGCGCAGGTTCCGGTACAACTCCGAAAGCGAATCGACCACGAAAACCGGGGCCCCTTCACGCAGGAAGAAGACGTTGTGATCTCCCGGAGAACCGTCTCCCTGCCACTCGTACCCGGGAAAGGTCACGAAACTGCCGTCCGAGTTGAAACGCCTGGTGGCCTCCTGGACCGCATTCCACTCCCGATCCAGCCGTTCCCGGGGCTTCCAGCCTTCCAACGGCAGGCCGCCTCCGGAGGACTTCTC
>CAZAKE010000056.1:19713-25772 GCA_964485495.1 uncultured Spirochaetales bacterium | reverse complement strand
CGCGACGGACGAGGACGATCTCTCGCACCAGATCATGATGATCAATGTGCACCTGGAGGACAGGGGTACCGGCGGCGGCGGCTTCCGGTTCATGTATGCGGCCTTTCTGCAGGAGGCGGCGGAAATCACCGGTGTCGACGAGTTTCTCCCTCTCTCCCGAAAGATGATGGACAACGGAGACGCCTGGCGGCTGGTATCGCTGCACGCGGCCCGAATCGGGCGGAACCACGATTTCGGCGAGGCGAAGATGGCGGAACTGGCCGACATGATCCGCGCCCGAGCCGCGGTTGAAGACGATCTGTTTCGGCGGTTGGCGCAGCTGGCCAAGCGACTGTAATCCCGGATAAACGCGATGCCTCTCAGGTTGAATCCACTCGAACGGCTGGGGCTTCTCTGGATGAACAAGGGACCGGGGCCGATGGTGGACCTCGCAGGCGCGTTGCTGTTCAAGGCCGTTGCTACCGCAGTCAGGCTCGATCTGTTCGAGTCGTTCGCACGGGCACCGATGACAATCACCCAGGCTGTCCATACGCTCGGATATGACCGGGAGGGTCTGGAGCTCCTGTGCCGGATCCTCGCCGATTCCGGATACCTGCGGAAAACCTCCGGCGGCGTGTTCCGACTCACTCCACTCGCGTCGCGCTGGATGCTGCGTTCATCTCCGGAGTGTATCGCCGGGTTCTTCGACTACTACGACGACTGCCTCTCCCGCTGGGACTATCTCCCCGAAACCATCAGGACCGGCACACCATGCGAAACCGCCGATGGGTGGCTGCAGGACCATCCGGGGTCGTGGGAACGATATCATTCGGGGATGGCCGCCCTCGCCAAGCTCATCGCACCGGAGATCATCGATCGATGCCTGCGCTCGAGACGACGCCTCAAGATCCGGAAGGAACCCCTGCGCCTACTCGACCTCGGAGGCAGCCACGGAATCTACGCATGCTCCTTTGTCGCCGCTTTCCCGCATCTCGAGGCGGTAATCATGGACCTCGAGGCCGCCGAAGAGAGTGCCGGAAAGACCATCGAGGAGGCCGGATTGCGAGATAGGGTCGCCTTCGCCGTCGGGGATTTCCTGCAGGATCCGCTCGATCCGTCCGGCGAAGGAATCGATATCGTACTCCTCTTCAACGTGCTCAGGATCTATGACCGCCGGACGGTCGAGGGGCTGCTGCGGCGGATCGGAACGGCGGTCGGTGAAGAGGGGATGCTTCTGATCGTGGATCAGTTCGGCTGCGGTTTGGGTTCGCCGTTTACCCGCATCAACGACGCCCTGGTCAGATTAGAGCTCTATAACTCCACCCGGGGACAGACCTACACGATGGGGCAGTGCGCCGACATGGCCCGAGCATCCGGATTCGGCCGCGTAAAGACGCATCCGCTCCGTAGCGCACCGGGAATCGGGCTGATATCCTGCCGGTAGACCTTCATACTAGGGTAGAGATTCGATCCCGGTGATCTGAAAATTGAGGAGACATCGCGCACAGGCCGGGGCGGGATCGTCACGGGACGTCGAAGGCGTTTTCCGTCCGGATCTCCGGGGTTATCTCGAGGATCGTCACCTCGACGGTATAGGCCCACCTGCGGTTGGTGATATGGATGGTGTGGGGTACGGGATGTGAGACACCCTCGGAGGCGCGGAAATCGGAGTAGAGAACGGTCACCGCGGCTCCCCCATTTCCTGCCGTGAGTCTGGCCTCGGAACCGTCCTCCGCACGGCACAGCGTCCCGTCCGACAGCGGAGGACCGATTCCGAAAGCCAGGCGAATGTCCGGCATGACGCCTTCGAGGAGCGGGTTCTCGGGGAACCCTTGCGGGATACCGACCAGGAACATACCGGCGTCGGTGAAGAGCAGATCGAAAACGGCGCCGCCGATCTCGGCGAAGGTGACGGCCCGATACGCCGGAGTGGGGGTCCTCCGGTACACCAGGTAGCCGATGAGATCGTACTGGCTGCCGGCGGCGTCGAGGATGATTCGCTGCTTCACCGTAGCACGGACCGGGAAGAATCCGAAGAAACCGGCGGCCGAATCCTCCGAGTCGGAGAGATACGAGCCCATGGCGCGGCACTCATAGTCCCGACTCCCGGGGTCTCCGTCGGTGTGTCCATCGGCAGGATACCCGGCGCACGAGAGAATCGATGCACAGATCGATACGCAGGCCAAAACGGCCGCCAACCCCGTTACAACGAGGTCTACTCCGGATCGCGAGCCCGAAAGGGTACCCGTGAATATCGGCTGCGTGTCGCGATCCTCCGGACCGGTTTGGGTCGGGTGATGCCCTCGAGGGCTTCGGCGGCCTGTCGACACAATCATGGGACCACCGGCGAGTGTCTATCGAAGAGGCCGGGGTCGAAGTCGAGGTTTACCCGCTCATCGACGAACCGGATCTCCACACCGTTGCCCGACGCGGCGTCTATAGTCACCGATACGACGTGGTATGTCTCAGGATCGATGCCGATGATCATCGGACCGGCCGAAGCCGTGCCGCCGTTGCCGGGAGTGAGGTGGAGTTCGAACCGGTCGGCCGTCTCGAAGGCCATGAGGTCGTAGAGCTCCCGCGACTTGGAGAAGTCCCCCTTCATCCAGTAGGCGATCTCCTGCATGACCGCCTCCATTATATCCTCGCTGCCCATCCGCATCGGGACGGGGGTACCCTCCTTGATGTCGAACTTGGCGATTCGTCCGTCCACGAAGAGCATGATGGAGTGGTAGGGTTTCAGTACCTCCCACCGGAGTTTTTCGGGTTCTTCGAAGTAGAGCCGACCTTCGGTGACCAACGTGTCGAGAAACATCGCCAGGGTCCGCTCCTGGATGAAGTCGGCCCGGATGCTCCGTACCGTCTCGAGTGAGTCTGAGATCGTCTCCAGCAGCCGCTCAGTCCCGACCGTGCCGAGAGGCTCCGGCTCCTCCTGCGCGGCCGCCGGCGCAGCGGCGAAAAGGAGAAGTATCGTCAGAAACAGCCATATCGCCGGTCCTCTGCATCGTCTCGATTCATTCCGACCCCTGCCACGGAAACTGCCGCGGAAACTGCCGAAGCCGTGAGCGCCGCTATCGAACCGTGTATCGGCCCTCGTCTGATCCCTCGTGTCAAACATCATCACCTCTCGTTGAAAATCACCGGTTTGCCGAACGATCTACGGTGTTGTACCGGTCTGTGGTGTGGAATGGAACCTCAATGCAGAACATACACGCCGTACTTCCCATCCTCGCGGTGTTCGATACACACTACCGAAGATCCTCCCAAGGGTTCGGATCCTCCCGGCGAGGTCGATCGGGGCCGGTAGAGCCTGCGATCGTGTAGACAGACGGCCCCTGCTGCGAGGTCGAACGCGGCGCCGATCATCATCCCCCCGTACAGGGGTACGCAGGAGATACAGGGCAGGCCGTTTTCGAACCTCGTCAGCCGGCCGTCATCGCCTGCCGGCAGCCACGTTCCGAATGCATCGGTCGCCCTCCTGCCGCCGTCCGCCGATACCACCATGAGCCCCGCATCGGGCACCAGGCCGTGAAGTTCCGTGAGGATCCCATGGCTGCGTCCCGCCTGCGAGACCTCTCCGGAACGGACCGACAGCGTACCGTATCGGCCTCTTTCGCCGCCCAGGAGAAATGCAGTGAATCCGCCTCCGGGAATATAGGTGTCCCGGGTGAAATCGAAGGGACGGATTGCGAGCGGACTCTCATCGTCTCCTCCGTCGCGACGCTCCCGCATCTTGCGCAAGGCATAGCCCGAGACCGGACAGTACTCGTCGCCGAATCCGGCCACACAGTAGTCTACGAGTCCGCCCTCGATCCACGAGGCCGCCAGATCCAGCACCTCGCGTACCGTGTCCCGAAACGCGGTCACCGTGGAGCAGGGACCGATGGTCTTCAACCGGATGGAGATCTGTGACGCCGGGGCATTATGGACCGAGTTGGCGAACAAGGTCGGAGACGCCGCCGCGTCGCCCTCGGCGATAATGCCGTCCAAGAAGGAAAAGGTCGTGACGAGGGGGCCGTTCCCGGTTCCGATCACCACGCCCACCCGGCTCAGGTCGGTAAACTCGATCCCCGCATCCTCTACCGCCAGAAACGCCGCGAGAACCGCCTGCTTGCTGAAGGAGTCGAGTCGGCGAGTAGTCCGGGGAGAAACATATTTCTCGAGTCCCGCTACAACCGGCGAATAGTAGATCGCCGGCGGTGTCTGTTCACCGTCGGCGGAAGAATCCGCGGCGCGCACGCCCCACTCGGGAGGAGCGGGCTCCGTGTCGATGCGCGGCGAGATCGCACCCTCGAGTCCGCCGCGAAATGCCTCAATCCCCGATCCGAGGGCGCACACCGGACCGATTCCGTGAACGCCGATCCCCTGCATGCCTCCGCCGGGGGAATCCGTGTTGGTCACCCGGCCCTCCCGATAATCAAGGCGGAGTTGTTGCCCCCGAACGCCAGGGAGTGCGATACCCCGTACCGGCCGTCCACCGGAGTGATCTCGCTCGTAGGGCGGATGCCGCACTCCTCGTCGAAGGTTTCGAAGCCCGCCGTTCCCGGAAGTCTCCCGTCCAGGAGCGCCCTGACGGTAAACACCGCTTCGATACCGCCTGCCGCACCGAGGGTGTGCCCGGTGTACGCCTTGGTAGATACCACCGGAACGAGTTCGTACAGCGTCGTGATGGCGGAACCTTCGGCCTTGTCGTTGCCGGGGGTGGAAGTTCCATGAGCATTCACGAAAGAGATCTCCTCGGCGGATACCCCCGCGGCGTTCAGGGCCGAATGGACGGCTCGAATCAGTCCCGCACCCCCCGGGTGCGGGGCGGTCGGATGGTAGGCGTCCGCGGCGGTTCCGTACCCCGCCACCATGGCCAGGGCCCGGTGGCCGCGTGCCCGGATCCTCGCACGACTCTCCAAGATAACGACGCCGGCCCCCTCGCCCAGATTCAAGCCGGATCGGTTCGCGTCGAATGGCCTGCAGGCCTCCTTCGAGGAGATCAGCATGGAAGAGAACCCCAGACAGGTCACCCGCGAGAGTTCGTCGGCACCACCGGCGATGGCGACCTCACAGATGCCGGAGCGGATCCAATCCGCGGCTATGCCGATCGCATCGGTACCGGAAGAACACGCGTTGGCGATGGTTAGGGCCGGACCGGTCAGGTTCAGGAGCCGGCGCAGGGCCAGGGCGGGGTTGTTCGCCAGATAACGGTCGATGGGAGCGACATCCGGCCTCGCCCCCTCCAGATACTCCCGGTAGAAGGGCTCGTTGTTGAGAGTGCATCCCACCGTGGTGCCGATGCACACGCCGACCCTCGATCCGGCGAGATCCTCCGGCGACACTCCGGCTTGACCTAAGGCTTCGGACACGGCCGTACACAGCAGGGTTGTAGTCCTGGTGGCATCGGCATACCCTCCGAGCTCCTCCGGCATATCTACCGAATCGGTGACCTCGAACACCGGATACTCCGACTCGAGGTTCAGCTCGATTCGCGCAGGAGGGGCCGGCGCCCTACGGCCGCGGTAGATCGACTCCATACACGCATCGACGTCGGACCCGGCCGCACAGATGCAACCGAGCCCGCTCACGTCAACCATCGACCGTCTCACCCTTCTCCCGACGGATATAATCGGCAAGTGTCCGAACCGAGCGAAAGGCGGCCTTGGCCTTCTCCATCTCCTTCAGGTCTACGCCGAAATGTTTGTTGAGGATTACCACGAGCTCCACTGCGTCCAGGGAATCCAGACCGAGCCCCTCTCCGAACAACGGATCGTCATCATCCAATTCATCCGGTTCGATCTCCTCGAGTTTCAGTTCTTCGATAATCAGCTTCTTTAGTTGTTCTTCCAGACTCACCTCTGTCAATCTCCTTCCCGATTGTAATGCTGTTTGCTGCTGTGCGCTGCCATGACGGATTCCGCTTCTGCTCGCATGCCATTCGCGTCGGTCCGCTCGTTCGTCTCTCCGGGTCCGACCGCTTCGACTCCTCCGACGCCCGCGTGCCAGAAGTCGAAGAAGTTGAACCAAGCGTAGGGGGTATCACGAACATACTCCTCGAGTTCGCGGGCATACGCCCGTAGGTACTCATCGGTCAG
>CAZAKE010000056.1:0-19613 GCA_964485495.1 uncultured Spirochaetales bacterium | reverse complement strand
CTTCCTTTCATCCGCCCGTCGTCATGCTCCTCTCCGAAAACGCCGAGAACCGTCGAAAGGTCTACGTGTCGAATCGAAAACTTCAGGGGGCCGATCCTGCGGGTTACGAGCATGATCAGCCGGGAACCGGTTACCGCGGCGAGGTGTTCGGCAACCAGTGGAAAGGGCGCTTGCGCCCCTAAGAAGGGGGCTCTCCCAACCCGCCAGCGGTGTGCGCGGTCTCCCATCACGGCGACACACTCCCCGGCCCGCAGCGCCCGTGTCGCCTCGACGAGACCGCCCATGAATCCCGCCGGATCAATGAACGAAAACTTGCCGCGCTCTCCGGACAGGTCGAAGAAATGCATGTCCTTTCTGCCCTGATCGAGGCGCATGAGCAGATTCACCGGTTTCTCCAGCCGCCGTAGATGGGCCATGGCGATCTGCCAGGCGCCGACATGAGAGGTGAGCAATACCGTTCCCTCACGACGGGCGCTCAACTCATAGAACTCCCGGTCACCGGGGAATTCCACCACGAACGCCTTGGGCCCCACGATCCCCATGGCCGCCTGATCGATCAGCGTCAGGCCGAACTCGTACACATAGCGGTATCGCCTGAAAAACCGTCGCACAGGCCCCTCGGAACGGAACCGCCTCTCCAAATACGGCGTACACGCCCGGGCCACACCGGGCAAACAGGCGTAATAGAATATCACGAACGCGAGAAGTCCATAGGCCGGATAGACGCCGACCGTTTTCAGGAGAACGTAGAAGAGTCGTATCCCCAGACTGCTGCCGTAGGGTTCCTCCCGTATATCTTCACGGCGGGCCGGCGCATCCTGAGAATCATCTGCATGCTGCGCACCGTTAGCCGACACTATGCCTCTCCCTATCGCCGCGCCTGCGGAAAATCCGAACGACGGATACTATGCAATATACGATGAATCCTGTCATCCCCGCCAGAACCGGCGCCATGATCGCACTCCCGAGGAGGTAATCACCGATGTACCCCCAGATATTATTACCGATGTTGTGTACGGTATCCTGATCGAGCACGATGAATCCACCCGTCCGAAGCCAGTGTCCGGCCTCGATGCAGAGTGCGGGAACCACCGGCGGGGCACAGAAGTGACTGATATTGAAGGCGATCAGCCGGTTCAGCCGCAGCCGTGTAGCCACGAAGATGATGGCCACGCTGTGCAGACCGATCAGCGGCAGCGTTCCGAGGAAGATTCCGAGCATGCAAGCCAGGACGATCTCCCGTGTGGAGAGATTCTCCTGGAGAAGCATCCGGAACAGGGTCTTCGGCCCGGTGAAATACTCTTTCAGCAGCCGCATGTTGGTCGGACCGTGCAACTTCTTGTGGGGAATCGGGGCGATATGGCGCAGGAAGAGTCGTGCGTAGGTCAGCGAGATGCGGACGTTGTCCCGCCACGGATCGAAGTGGGAACCGTCACGGGTCGCCTCGGAATACCGGACCGATACCTCCACCGAATGGACCGGGTATCCTGCCCAGATGGCCCGTACCAGTATCTCCACCTCGAAGTTGTACCGTTTCGACCGGCAGTCGATTCGGGTGAGGATCTCCACCGGATAGGCCCGGTATCCGCTCTGGCTGTCCGACACATTGTTGCCGGAGGTGAGTTTCACCCAGAAGTTACTGAAATTCCGCCCGAATTTGCTGGAGTCCGGAACTTCGGGAGAATCGAAATCCCGCTTTCCGAGGACCAGCGCCGATGGGTCGGCCCGAACCGCCGCCAGGAAGACCCCGGCCTCCGCCGGATCGTGTTGGCCGTCTGCGTCGATGGTGATCACGTGTGTATACCGGTGTACGGCGGCCCAACGCCCGGCCTCCTTGATCGCAGCCCCCTTACCGCGGTTCTCACCATACCCGATTACCGTCACCGGCAACTCCGACAACAGTTCCGGCCCTCCGTCGGTGCTGCCGTCGTTGACAACCAACACGTCCAGGCCCGTGTCCACAGCCCTCCGGACAACCTCCGGAAGTGTCGTCCGGTTGTTGTAGGTGGGGATGACGATGAGTACACGTGTCGCTTCGGAGTTCATGCTCTCAACCTACTCTGCCTACTCTGCCGTAGTTCCTTGATACTTCAACTATTCCTTATAATCCTTCACGAAACTGAGGAATGTCGGAAGGTCCTTCAGAAATCGAAGCCAGCTGTCCGGCGACTTCCACGCCATGATCGCATATTTCAGGAGGGTCTTCGGCCTCGAGTAATACTTCCGGTAGAACTCGTGATACCGCTCGGTCAACCGATCCTTGGTGAGGTCCTTCGGCACGAAGACGAACGTCAGTGCATTCATCAGCTCCCACTGCTCGTCGAAGGTGCCGTGCTCTCGGATGTCCGCGTACATGGGTGCCCCCGGGAAGGGGGTCAGCTTCGAGAGGTTGAAATCGTCCAACGGCAGCCTGAAGACGAACTCCATGGTCCTGTCGATGGTCTCTTCAGTCTCTCCCGGCAGCCCCATCATGAACAGTCCCTTGACCCTGATGCCGGCCCGTTTGATGAGACACGCCTTGCGCTCGATCTCCGCCAGGGCCTCCCGTGGGTCCCGGTCGGTCCCGTAGGAGCGGTGGCGCTTCAGGAGTTCCGGATCGCCGGTCTCCATCCCCAGGCTGATCATCCAGCAGCCGGCACGTTTCAGAAGCTGCAGCATCTCCTCGTCAACCTGTTCCGGCCGGGCGGCACAGTTGAAGGTGGTCTTCAGCCCGGATTCGACCTTCATCCGACAGAACTTCTCGATCCGCTTCCGGTGCAGCAGGAAGGTGTCGTCGTAGATATTTACGTGCCGGATATTCCATGTTTGCTGCAGCCATGTAAGGAGTTCGATCATGTACTCTGCCGAGTTATATCGGTAGGTCCGGCGGAAAACCGACCTGTCACAGTAGCTGCACTGAAAGGGGCATCCGCGGCTCGTGATGATGGTGGTATTCGGGGCCTTGGGATAGCTGAAGAGGGGAAGGGTGTAGCGTTCAGGGTATCCCTCGAGTTTCCCGTATGCCGGAAACGGGAGGTCCTCCATGGGCAGGGTCTCCTCCCGGAACCCGGTAAAACGCACCTCGTCTCCCTCACGGTAGAGTAGACCAGGTATCTCTCCGGGTGCTACGCCGTCCATGAGGGAACGAAGGGCTTCTTCGCCCTCTCCCACCACACCGTAGTCGATGACCGGAAAACGCCCGAGCAGGGGTTCCCGGAGCCCCGAGACATGGACCCCGCCGAACACGACTCTGATCTCCGGATGGATCTCCCTGGCCTTTTCGGCGATCCTGACACCGTCGAGGAAGCTGGAGGTGGTGGCACTCACGCCCAGGAAATCGGGTTTTTCGCGTTTGATGGTCTCGATGAGACGCTCGTCGTCTCCCGGATGGGCGTAGCAATCGTACACCTGCGAGATGTGTCCGTGTGTGTCCACCCAAGCGGCCAGATTCAGCAGGCCGATGGGCGGCATGATGTTCACCACCCGGGACATGTCCTTCTCCTCGGGGTTCCAATTCACCCCCAGGGGCTGTACCAACAAAACATTGCTCATGATCGCCTCCTGCGGCGTCGGGGGCTTTCCGGTCTGCGTAGCAGGAAGTCCCATATCGGCCCGCGGTATCCGAGGGCATGAAAGGCCGAGATCCGTTCGGTGAACTCGTCGTCGCCGTAGATCCGATCCATTCGGCCTTCGAAGGCGTCGCGGATGAGTGAGTCGATACGTTTAGGATCGATCTGCGACGCCAGGTAAAACACCGACTCGGTCGGTCCGTCTCCGAGCGGTTCGGCGATGCCGCCGGCGCGTTCTCCCTGCATGACCGCGTAGATGGGCGTATCCGGAAATACCCGAATGCCGATTCCGGCGAAAACGACACACCCCTCCAATGCATTCAGGTTCGCGAGTCCCCGCTCCACGGTATCCATGGTCTCGCCGGGCCCACCGAACATGATGAAGTGAGAGCCCGGAATCCCGGCCTCCACGAACCGACGGTTGGAGTCCACCACCTGATCCCATCGGAACGGCTTGCCCATGCCGCGGAGAGTCTCGTCGGTGGAGCAGTCGGTGCCCCACTCCACCGACGAGAGTCCGGCTCGTTTCAGGAGCCGAACTTCCTCGTCGGTGAAATCCTGCGGTCGCAGGTAGCACATCCAGGGAATCGAGATCCCCCGCCGGACGATCTCCTCGCACACCTCGAGGTAGACGCCCCGACCGTCGTTGAAGACCGAGTCGGTGATCGCCAGATAGTCCGCGGAGTACTCCCGCATGAGGAACTCGATCTCGTCCACCACCGACGCGGGACTGCGGAATCGGTACCGCCGCCCCTCGAGATGCGGGTAGGAACAGTAGGCACAGCGGTGGGGGCATCCCCGCTTCGTCTGAAGGCTGAGCATACCGCCCCTATTGAGGTAGTACTCGGCGAGGAGCGGGTCCCGTCGAAAGAGCCCCGATTCGTCTCCCACGAGCCGTCCGCCGCCGCGGCAAATACCATCCTTGCAGATGCCGCCTTCGCCGGAAGGGTCCCGTCCGTTCTCCAAGGCCGTAACGAGCTCGGGAAATATCTCCTCGCCCTCTCCGACAACGCCGTAATCGGCGCCGGTGAGACGGAGCAGCTCCTCGGGATAGATGGTGAAGGCAGATCCTCCCAACACGACCGGGGCGGAGCTCACGCCTTTCACGGCCCTGACCACGGTACGGTACCCGTCGGCATAGACCGCCGGTGCCGGAAACGATACGTCGTCGACATTCCGGAGTGAGAGACCGATTACCGCCGGATCGTAATTGCGGATCTCATCTAAAATATCCTCGAGCCCCCCGTCACGGGCATATATATCGCCGAGTCGGACGTGGTGTCCGGCAGCCGCGGCGGCGTTGGCCACCAGCGACATACCCAGAGGATACACCGGATAGGGGTCGACGGTGAGATTACAGGAGAGAAGGTAGATCCGGGCCATCTCTCAGAACTGTCTCGATCCGGCGGGCTGCTCCCGCAACGGCCTGACGTACGTGCCGTCTTGGATCTCCCGCTCCATGAGCTGCATGAAAAGTTTCCCCATCTTCACTTCCTGCGGCTCCTCGGCGTAGAACTGGTCCCAGGCCCAGTAGAACATCTCCTGCAGCGTATCCGGCGTCATTCGCTTCGGTTGAAAGACGACCCTGTCGGTGCCGTAGTCCTCCCAACGGTTGTGGAGGATGCGGCCCTCGCGCTCGAGCTGCTCCCGGACGGGGGTGTGGAGGATTGGGGTCATGATGGTGAACTCGGCGGTGTCGAGTTCCAACTCCAGGAGGAACTCGACCAGCCGTTTAATGTACTCTTCATCCTGATCGTCGGTCCCGAGCATGATGGTGCCTTCTACTCCGATGCCGTGGTCTTTGTAGGCCTGGATACGGTTGCGGATATTGTCGGAGATGTCCACCACCGCCTGGTACACATACCAGCACCCGGCCTCGTAGGCCAGGTCCAGGAGCCGATGGTGGCGTTCCGGATCGTTCGACTTGATCGGATGGCTGACCCACTTCTTCTTCAACGGGATCAGCTCCTTGAAGAGCTGCTCCTCCCAATCGTCGTCCTGGGCCAGCGAATTGTCCACGATAAAGAGCCGGTTGTTGGGGATGGCTTCGATCTCTTCGATCACCGTGTCGATCGGCCGAGGCCGGAATTGCCGCCCCCCGAGATACGCGGTGCAGCAGGGGAAGCAGTTGAAGCGGCATCCCCTGGAGGCGTGCACGAGATCGAGCATCTGCACCCCCCGGTACCGGTATCGTTCCCGGTTCAGGATATCCCGCCTGGCGGGGCCGACGGCGCGGATATCCGGGTGATCCTGCAGGTAGTCGTACACCGGCTTGAGCCCCCCCCTTTCGAGGTCGGGAATCACGTCGGCGAACCGCCCTTCGGCCTCTCCGAGAAACACGCTGTCGCAATGCTCTTGGAACTCTTCGGCATGCAGCATGGCGGAGATGCCGCCGGCGATGACGGGCACGCCCTTGGCCCGATACTCGTCGGCGATGGCCTTGGCCCGGGGAACCTGAGCGGACAGCATGACCGAGAGTCCCACCAGGTCCGGATGATCCGACATGTCGAGAGTATCTACATTCTCGTCCACGAAATCGATAGTCACATGGTCGGGAACCGTGGCCGCGAACACCACCGGCCCGTGCGGGGGCAGATGAAAGGTCGTCTGTCTGTCGAGTTTCCGCCACTGGGGATATATAAGTTTCAATCTCACTCTCACTACTCCTGACGCGATAGCGTATCTACGATTACCGCGATATCAATTATCTGCATATACCCCCTTGATTCATTCATCCATTCATTTATTAATGACGGAGGGGGCCGATACAGGCGCGTTAGTGTAACGAAAAACGGCTACTTTGGAAACCTCGCCTCGACGGGACTACTCCTCGAGCCGAAAGAGGTCGATAAGGTCGAGGCCGGACAGTCGTTCGATGGGAATCGAACGCGACGTATCCATCCCGCCCTCCCCGCCTTCAATACCTTCCGGACCGGATACGGGGGCATGCTCGCAGACTCGCCTGAGTACGACGACCAGAGCCCCTCCGGGAGCGTCTGAGGCTCCGTTCGGAATCGCGGGCGGGCTGTCGATCCAGCCTACCAGCATCGTATCGGCAGATCCCGCCTCGAGATGCAGGGCCGCGGCGGCGAGCGCCGAGACGCCGAAACGGCGGGGTCCGGGGGTGTCTCGATGATTCTCTTGATGATCGGTCTTTCGCTTCTCATCCGGGCTCTTCGCGAACGCACCGTTCTCTCTGTTTTCTCCGACGACGAAGGTCGGACCGGTGAGTTTGAAATACACCGCACACTCACCCAACACTACCCCGGGTAGTGTGTAGGAGAACAGGTTCGGACTCGTGTAGAGCCCCCCCTCCTCCAGGGTGGTATCGTAATACCGCAGGTCGGTTGTGTAACACTCATACGCGGAGGAGAGGATGAAGCCGACGGCGCGCTTCTCCTCAGACTGCGCGATGCCGGCCTCACGCAGGGCCAGCGCAGTCGCGGCGCACCCAAGTTTGGTGAACTCGTCAAATCTGCCGTACCGGGCAAGGGGCTTCGGAAAGATCTCCCGCGACGTCGGAATCATCGGCGTCCGGGCGTCCGGAGGTGCAGGCAGTCCGTCGGCAATAGTGCCGTAGCCGTCTGCGGTGCACCAACCGCCTCCGAGGATGCGAACGCGTGTCATACGCATGGATTTTCCATCACCACGGCCGCATTCACCCCGCCGAATCCGGAATTCGTCGTCAAAACTACCTCGGGCGAGATCGCTTGAATCCTATTCTCGATTCTGCCGACGGCGCGGTCTTCGGGTTCATCGCATCCGGTAGTGGGAGGTATGCGACCTTCGCGAAGCGAGAGAGCCGAGAGTGCGACCTCGATGCCCCCCGCCGCACCTAAGGTGTGTCCCAAGGCACCCTTCACCGAATACATGGGGAACCGTCTCCGGCCGAAGAGGGCTTCGGTGGCGGCAAGCTCCATGGAATCGTTGTATACGGTGCTGGTCCCGTGGGTACAGAACGCCGAAACCTCCGCCGGTCGCCGATCCGCCCGCTTCAGGGCCATGCGTATCGCCTGGATGAGTCCGCATCCGTCCCTGGCAGGTCCGGTGATATGGTTGGCGTCATTGGCGCAGCCCCACCCGGTGATCAAGGCCATGGGACCGGCTCCCGTCCGAGACATCCGACGAGCGAGCCTCTCACTGCCGAGTAGGAGACACACGGCGCCGTCCCCCAGTACCAGACCGTCCCGCCGTACATCGAAGGGGCGGGGCACCTCCGCGGTCAGTGCCTTGAGTGAGGAAAATCCCATGTGTGTAAACCTGCTGACCACATCGGCCGCGCACACGAGTGCCGCCTCCCGATGGCCCAATGCAATCGACTCCGCGGCCACGGCAACCCCTACGGTGGAGGATGCACACGCGGCGTTGATCTCCATTCCGTTTCGGACGGTCGGCGGCGCCTCGATTCCTGCCAGTCTCGCGACCAGCGCGCGGTACTCCATCGGGAGGCTTGTCCCGCCCGGCGGCAGCCCCTGTTCGATATACTCGGCGTTGCCCTTCGCCCCGGCCCAGATAACGAGCGGCGCAACACCCTCGAATGTCTCGTCGATAGAATCATCGGGAGAATGGCTGAGGATCTCACCGAGCCGAGATGCAACAGGAGGCACCACCTGCTCTACCATACCGACCACGCCGTTTCGAACGCCGGCCGCCTCACGAACAGTCCCACCACGCCGGAGGGTCGGGCTCCAGGCCGCGTTACGAAATTCGACCGCCGAGACATCGAAGTGCTCGATGGGCCGCACCGCGGTCTTTCCGCGGCAGAGGTTTTCCCAGCTCGATTGAAGATCTCCTCCCAGGGCGGTATCCGCCTCCGCCGCCAATAGATATACGCGGTTTTTTCCGGCACCGGCTGAGTTCCTACTCATGGCTGAATGTTCCTGAAAACACCGCACGCTTCGACGACACGTCCACCGTACAGTAGGCGCAGGTCTCTCCTTTTCGCAGTATCGTACAGTCTATCACGGAACCGGACACGGAATCCGGGATACCGGACACGACTATCTCGAGTGCATCACCCGGAACCACGAATTTTCCGAATTTCGCACTCCGGACACGGTAGATCTGAAGAGGGAACCCGCAGAGTGCTTCCGCCGCCGGCATAGGAAGAGAGAAAGCACTCATGTGTCCGGATCTTCCCAGTACTTGCCGATGTCGTCGAAGAGCTGGCTCGAGAAGAGCAGTCTCCTGAATTGGACCAGGTCATCATGGAAGATTCGGGAGTTATCGTACACCGTAAACTCCTCCTTCAGGATCCGGTAGATCCGGTCGGTGCCCGTTCCCATCGTGTCGGCGTTCCTGAAGGAGAGGGCCTGGAGGTCCGCGAGGAGCTCTAAGGTCAGGATGTGTTTGGTATTACTGATCTGCTTGAAGGCTTTGCGGGCAGCTACGGTACCCATGCTGACGACATCCTGGTTGGAGGCGTTGCACGAGATCGAGTTCACACTCACCGGCGCGGCCAGGGTCCGGTTCTCCGCGGTCGTCGAGGTCGCCAGGTACTGCGCTCCCATGAACCCCATGGTGAGACCCACGGTGCCTGGGATGAGGTGCTCCGGAAGCCCCTCGTTGAGACTCGAGTCGAGAAGCTTGTTCAGCCTCCGTTCGGAGAGGTTACACATGGTGGAGACCGCCACCGAGAGCATGTCCATGGCGAAGCTGATGCTCTGTCCGTGAAAGTTGCCGCCGTGTATGATCTTCCCCGCCTGCGGGATGACGATGGGATTATCGTTGGACGAGTTGGCCTCGGTCTCCACGGTGCGGGTGGCGTACTCCACCGCCTCGTGCACCGGCGCCAGGATCTGCGGCGTACACCGGATCGAATACACGTCCTGGACGTTGATATCGGTCTCGTATACCGGGCCGTCCCCGTTCTCCTGCTTCCGGATCAGCTCGTGCATGGTCTCACGGACGGTCACGTTTCGCGAACCCTCGAATAGTTTTCCGATCACCCGGGCAATCTCGACCTGACCGTCATGCGGTTTCACCGCGTGCAGGTCCGTGTCGAAGGCGTCGTTGATGCCGCCGAAGATCTCGACGGAGAACGCCGCCGTAACACAGGCGATGTTCAGCGCCTTCCGCGTGGTGAACACCGTGAAGGCCGCCAGAGCGGTCATGGCCGCGGTGCCGTTGATGAGGGCGATCCCCTCCTTGTAGCTCAGACGGAAGGGGGTGAGTCCTACGGCCTTGAGGGCCTCGGAGGCGTCTACCAACTCCCGGTTGAAGTACACTCGACCCTCGCCGATGATGGCCAACGACATGTGGGAAAGGTGTATCAGGTCTCCGGAGGCCCCGACGCTGCCACATTCGGGGATATACGGCGCCAGCCTTGAGTTGATCATCTCCCGCATCAGTTCGAGCAGCTCGATCCTCACCGCCGAATACCCCTTCACCAGGGTGTTCAGCCGCACCGCCAGCACGGCCAGGGCGATGTAGGGTTTCAACGGATCGCCTAAGCCGGCGGCATGGCTCTTGATCAGGTTGATCTGCAGGGCCTCGATCTGCTCGTCGTTGATTATCTTGTTACACATGGGACCGAAGGACGTGTTCACCCCGTAGATGATGTGCTTGGCGGCGATGGCCTTCTCGAGAAAGGCCCTGGATTCCCGGCACCGCCCGAGGGCCTCGGGATCCAGCTCCACCCGCTTGTCGCCGATGCCGATGGCGACGATATCGTCGATCGTCAAATCTTGTCCGTTCAAGACCACGGTGGGTCGAGTATCTTTCACGTATCGCTCCTCAAATCGATGAATTGTACGCGTTTGCGCTTCTCTTGAGTATACACGCGTGCGTCGAGTTCTTCCGGCGTCACGATCGCGATCTCGGGTGCGACGCGCACCTTCGCCCGCACCAGGTCGGCGATAACCGCCGCCGTTCGGTCGACAGGCACCGCGGAGAGATCCCCGCCGGTCTTCACCGCCGCATGCAGGATGATCCGGTCGGTGCCGTCGGGGAACAGCCGCGCCTCGACATATCCCCCGTGGAACCTTCCGTCCCCCTCCAACGCCGAGAGGATCGCGTTTGGAAACACGGTAGTGCCCTTGTACTTGAGCATCTGGTTCTTCCGGCCCAGGATCGGCCCGATCCGTCGTGTCGTACGACCGCAGACACATGGTTCGGGGATCAGAAACGAGATGTCGTTGGTGCGATAACGGACCAACGGCATGCCCCGGACGCCCAGCGGCGTCACCACCACCTCCCCCCTCTCTCCTTCCGGAAGCGGATTCCCGTCGTCGTCTACGATCTCCACCACGATCATCTCCGGTCGTTCATGCCCTCCGGCACGACATTCGCACTCGATGAAGGTGGTCGCCAGCTCGGTGCTCGCGTATGTGGAGTAGATCTCGGCGTCCCATGCCCGTTCGAGTGTTGCGGCGGCGGGCAACAGGCGCATCTCCTCGTCACGGATGGCCTCACCGATGGCGATCAGCCGCGTGATGCCGGCCTTGCCGGGATCGCCCCCCGCCTCACGTGCGGCCGCGGCGATTCGTGCCATCATCGAGGGGACCCCGACGATGGCGGACGGCCCGAGGCTGCGGATCATCTCCCACTGCACGGCCGCGCTGCTCGCACCGGCCCGTATCATCTTCGCGCTGATCGCACTGCCGCCGAGAAAATATGCCAGACCCGCCATGAAGCAGCGGTCTAGGGCTGCCGAGATGAGCATCGTGTCACCGGCCCCGAGACCGGCGATGCGGAAAGAGATCTCCTCGTTGTACGCAAGGCGCAGAAGGTCCGAAGATGTCTGCAGGAGACGTGTGGCGGAGACGCCGGAGGTGCCGGAGGTGAGACACACGTCGACGATCTCCTCCTCGGGTACCGCGAGGAACTCGTCGTTCCGCTCGTTCAGGTCCGACTTGTCGGTGAACGGCAGCCTCACGGCATCCCTCACTCCGCGGACATCATCGAGGTTCACCCCCCGCTCCCGGAACACACGCCGATAGAAGGGGCTGTGTTCCGCCGCATATCGCACGTGTTCGGCGAAGACCTCGTCGCGAACCCGGTCTATCGTCTCTCGGTCTTCGTGTTGGAGATTACGCCGTCCCGTATAGGCCTTCCACGGACATTGATAGATGGTACTCATTCTTCCAACTGCTCCACATAGAGGCTCTTCACGTGTTTCCGCATCCGTCTCGAGTCTCCATCGAATCGGTCGGGGTACACCGGCGGCAGAATGCGGACCGTGACTCGAACGGGATGGAGAAACGGAAACTTCTTCGTGAAGAAGGGGTACGTACCGATGAGGACCACCGGCAGGATCGGCAGATCGTTGTCACAGGCGATGACGAACGCGCCTGTCCGGAACCGCTGCAGCTTGCCGTCCCGGGAACGGTGTCCCTCCGGATATACCTGGAACGACACGCCTCGCTTCGCAAACTCCGAGGCCAGGGAACGCATCTCCTCGGCCGACGTCATGTCGATGTTGATATAGCGGGCGAGACGCATGGCCCAGCCGAAGGGTTTCAGCCTGAACACCCAATCCCGTACGAGTATTTCGGTATTCGGGACCGAGGCGATTGAGGAGAAGAAGACATCGAACGCCGAGAAGTGGTTATAGATGAATACTCCCGGCCGGTCCTTGGGAACGTTCTCCCTCCCCTCGACCCTCATCCGGATGAGGGGCCAGGAAACGGCGATCACGTATCTGCCATAGAGGCAATTGTGTATCCGCATTACGTCGTCGAAACGCCTACCCGATACGAGTATGATGGATAGTACGATCAACGGTTCGGCCACGCCCCACACGAGCGTGGCCAGGACGAACAGCACGAAATAGGCGATATTCCATAGAGCGAGCATGGTCCGTCCTTCAGGCCGATTGTTCAGTTTCCTTCGTCTTTATGTATTCCATGATATCGGCCACCGTCCGCATACTCTTCAAGACCTGCTCATCCTTCACCCGGTCGATCTTGAAATCGAAGTCGTTTTCCAGGGCCACGATCAGGTCTACGCTGTCGAGACTGTCCAAGTCCAGCTCTTGATATAGATTCGCATCGGGAGTCACCAGTTCGGGATCGATTTCAAACTCCTCCTCGAAGATGCGTGTGAGAGTCTCCATGATTTGTCCGTCGGTCATTCTTTTATACTCCTTATGACGCCCATGCCGTCAACCCGGCACGCGCAATCGTATTGTAGGTAATACCATACCTATTTGGGTAGAATCAAGTAGAGGCCAAAGCAATTCCAACTATGGCGTCGTCATGACGGGTCAGACGCACCGCCGCAATCCCTCCCAGAGTTTCGAAGGATCGATGATCTCGGTCACCGCGGCAAGGCTCGAATAGAGCGAACCCAACACCCCGGGCATCAGGCTCTGTCCGGCGAAGTAAACCCCGCGAATTGGCGCGCGGACCCCCAGTCCCGGGGTGGACACGCTCTGCTTGAGTCCGTACATCGAACCCGAAGCGGTCCCGGTGTATCTATGGTATGTCACCGGCGAGGCGCTCGCCACCGGCCGGCAGCGTTGCGGATGAACAGACAGCCGATCCGCGAGTACCGCCGCCGCCTGCCTCGCCATCTCCTGCTTCAACGCTAGATACCGATCCTCGCCCTCGGCCCCTCCCTTCCGCCCCGCGGAGAGGAACGGGGCGAACACGGCCGGATCGAGGTACCGTATCACCGCGAGCCCAGTCCGACTCTCCGTTCCTTCGAGGCAGTGCATGATGGCGGTCTTCCCTCCGAGTTTTCCGCCATACTCGCCACCCCGAACGCCCGAATCGGGTCCGAGATCGATGAAGCCTCTGCGTCGCGACACGCCGCAGGAGGCGATATCCGGCCGGAAAAACGCGACGAAGGGGGCGTCGGAGTTCTCGAAACCGGCGAGGCGCCTCCTGAAGATGGGCCTGAGGTTCGACTCTCCCGCCAGCCTGAGGAAATGGGCGGGATGTGCGGTGAAGACGCAGGTATCCGTCGGCAGTATCCCGCCGGATTCGAGTCGGACAGCGGTCAGAGTACGTCGATGGTCTATCTCCAGAGCCTCCGCCCCATCTGCCGACAGGAACTCGACTCCGGCCTCCCGGGCACGTCCGAGAAACGCACCCACGATGGCGTCTCCCCCCCCAACGATACCGGCGGCATGTGAGTAGAAGCCTCCCATGATGTACGCATACACCGAGAGGGGGATCTCCTCGGCCCCGGCGCCGCTTAAGATCTCGGCATGTCCGCCGAGGAGCGCTATGAGCCGTGGGTCGCCGCCTCTCGAGCGTAGAAACTCGCCGAGACTCACCCGTTCGTATCCGGTACTCTCGAGCGGCCGGTGGGGACGCGTGAAATTCGTATACGGGTTCTCTTCGAGGATGCCGGTAATCGTATCGAGTAGCGCTCCTACAACACGTCCACTTTCCGGAAAGTACCCGGCCAGCCGCTCCCGGAGGCGTGCGAATCCGTAGGGAAGCAGATACGGCTTCCCGTCGAGTCGGATCTCATCGAATCCTTCCGGATCGAGGGGTACCGGAGTGATCCTCCCGTCGATCCCGAGAAATCGGAGGATGATCGTAAACTGCGCGGCTCCCGGACCGCCTGAGAAGTCCTGGGCCAATCCTCCGGTATAGTGAAATCCCGGATCACAGGATATTCCGCCGCGCCGGAACCGCCGTACCAGCGGCATGGGCCGGGGGTGTCTCTCGACGACCACTACCGAACGACCCGATAGGGCCAGGAAGAGCGCGGCCGAAACTCCGGCCATGCCGGAGCCGATGACGACGACGTCATGTCTCATGTCATGTCTCATGTGTCGCGATAATCGATCAGGAGACAGGAGTTGGTCCCGCCGAAACCGGCGGAGTTGAGCATCGCCACCGCGGGCTCGGTGTCGATGATCTCAGGAGCCACCCTGATGGGAGGGGCTTCCTTCTCCTGACCCCGGAAGTTGAGGTTAGGAGCGATGAATCGTCCCTGCCGCATGAGGGTGGTGTAGACCACCTGAGCGGCGCCGGACATCCACATCTCGTGACCCGTCATCGACTTGGTGGACGACACCCAGGGACACTCCTCCCCGAAGAGTCCATGAATGGCCTGCGCCTCCGCCAGATCGCCCAGCAGGGTGGATGTGGCATGGGCACACACGTACCGGATATCGGATCTCTTCAGCCCCGATCGTGTGAGGCATTCGGTCATACAGCGCTCCAACCCCTCACCGGAGGGAACCGAGAGCTTGCTGCCGTCCGACGAAAATGCATACGCGCCAACCTTGCCGAGAATCGCGGCTCCCCGCTTCTTGGCCAGATCCATCCGTTCGAGGGTCACCATCGCGGCGCCTCCCGAGGGCACCAACCCGTCCCTGTCCAGGTCGAAGGGCCTCGATGCGACGGCCGGTTCATCCTCCCGGATCGAGAAGGCGTTGGTGGCGTCGAAGCTGCACACCGACTCCCAGGTAATCTCCTGTGCCCCGCCGCAGACGACCCGTTCCTGCCGCCCCAGGGCGATAAGGTCCGCGGCCTGCCCGATGGCATGGCCGCCGCTGGCGCAGGCGGCGCTCAGGGTCCAGGAGGCTCCGAGATTGCCCAACAGAGTGTTGAGGTTCATCGAAACGGTGGAATTCAGGGCCTTGAACACCAGGGTGGCCCCGATCGGCAGCGTGCTCTTCCGCTCGGAGGTCGTCCGGTACCCCTCGATGTTCGCGAGGGAGGTCGAATCGTTTCCGACGATCAGGCCCGTCTCGGGTGAACGGATCTCCTCGTCGCGCCAACCGGCCGTCTCGATGGCTTCCGCGGCCGCCGAATAGGTCCAGAGGGTGAAATCGGTCATGGTCTTGCGCTTCTTTCGGTCAAGGTCCGGCCGTTTGTACCCCTCGATTCTGCCGGTGAGGCAACCACGAAACCCGAGATCCTTCCGCTCCTGATCGAAGACGATGCCGGAGCGCCCCTCCCTGAGAGATGCCTGTACGGCCTCTCTACCAATTCCGAGACACGAGACGACTCCGATACCGGTAATGGCTACTTCATACATAGTCCGTCCTATCTGCTTTTCTGCTTTCACATACCGACACATACCGACACATACCGACCGGTCACGCGACCGGCTCCGATCACATATACAGACCGCCGTTAACACCGATCACCTGACCGGTGATATAGCCGGCGTCCTCCGAAGCGAGAAAGGATACCACGCCGGCCACCTCTTCGGGCCGTCCGATCCGTCCCAGCGGTAGGTTCTGCAGGATCTGCTCCTGCTTCACATCCTTCGTCATATCGGTCTCGATGAATCCCGGGGCCACGGCGTTGACCAGTACTCCCCTGGGGGCGACCTCCTTGGCCAAGGCCTTGGTCGCCCCTATTACGCCGGCCTTGGCTGCCGAGTAGTTGGCCTGCCCGGGGAGTCCCGACTGACCGGCGGTGGAGACGATATTGATGATCCTGCCGGATTTCCGTTTCAGCATCCCGAGGAGTATGGCCTTGGTGACTAGGAAAAAGCCGAACATGGCCGTGTCGGTGACACTCCTCCAATCATCGACCGACATCCAGATCATCAGCGAATCCCTGGTGATGCCGGCGTTGTTCACCAGCACGTCCGGGGTCACCTCCTCGGCCACCGGGCCGAGAACCTTCTGGACATCTTCGGCCGAGGAGACATCGAATTTCAAGAGGGTACACGCCCTCCCCTCTTCGGTAATTCGCTTCTTCAACTGTCCGGCGGTCTCATCGTTACTGCGATAGGTCCCGATGATATCGTACCCGTCTCGGGCGAGCCGCAACGCGATGGCGGCCCCGATCCCGCGACCGGCACCCGTTATGAGTGCCGTCTTCGTACTGTCGTCTGTCATCTGTCATCCTTTAAATTTTCGTAGTGCTCGTACTATATAGTGCTAATCGCCGCCTTCGGCAAGCATCTCCTTCCCCGAAGTCGCCGGATAGTAGATTGCGGGGATAATCAGCATCACCGCGGTGAGTCCGCCGGCGATCGCGATGACCGCGGTGATACCGAGAGAATGCAGGGCCGGATGCCTGGCCAGGGCCAGCGCGCCGAGTCCGAAAATGGTGGTGAAGGCGGAGATCGTCACGGCCCCGCCGGTGATCTCGGCGCTATGGAGAAGATCGGGATTACCGATCCGCATCTCGCGGCATGCCGTGGCCAAAAAGACACAGTAATCGATCACAAGACCGAAGATGAAGATCACCACGATGCTGTTGATCACGTTGATCCGGATATTCATCCATCCCAGCAGGCCGAAGGTCCAGACCAGACTTACCGCCAGCGGGACGAGAAGCGCCGCAATCAGGAGGGGCCTCCTCGCATAGAACATCAGGAAGAGTGCTACAACGGCGGCGGCCAGCGCTCCTAACCTTCTCATCTCGCCGAAGATCATCCCGACCACCTCTCCGGCGAAATAGGTCCCGTTATAGCTGATCGCCTCGACTCCGGAATCGGCGATCATCGTGCGCAGCGTCTCGAGGTCGTCGGCACCATCCACCGCCGCCGTCGTGAGGATCATGGCCGCGCCGTCCCCATCCTCGGGCAGCGCGATCTGCCCCGCGACCAGCGTCTCCAGCACGGTGCCCGCATACGTGGACGCTGTAACCGGCATGAACGGGGCGGATAACGAATCGAGATAGTCGTCGAAATACTGCGGCCGGATCCGCATCTCCTCCGCCAGGTTCCGTAACCGGGACGTCACGTCGGAAATGAGCTTCGTCTCCAGGGTTCGTTCCCACCGCTCGTAGTTCCTCGCCTGGGTCTCGGGAGACGGCAGCAGTTCGGCCAGTGACACGAAAGAAGCGACCAATTCCCGCTCGGTCGCTTCCCGCAGGACCGCCGCCAGCCGTTCGTTTTCGGCCAACGCCTCCGACAGCGTCGAACCCTGCACCGCGAGAAGGGTCGATGCGGTAGCCGAACCGAACGTCTCCACCACCCTGGCCATGTCGTCCCGCATCTCCGGCGAGGCGGCATTCAGGTTGGACACGTCGCCGTCGATCTGCAGCCGGAAGATACCGGGTATCATCAGGACGGTGAAGAGCGCCGTACAGGCGAGTACCGGAATCCGGTGGTTGCGAACGGCCGGGAGGTACCGACGAAAGAATCGGTCTACGGCCAGTATCGGCCGCCGCTTCCCGGGTTTCGGCACCAGCATCGGCAGTACCGTCAGGGTGAAGAGTGCCGCACCGATGATGCCGAACCCGACGAAAAGTCCCAGATTGCGATATCCCGGGAGGATCGAGAACTGTAATATCAGAAACGCCGAAAGCGTCGTCCCCGCACTCACCAGGAGAGGTTTCGCGATGCCGGCGGCCACGGCCGCGATACGCCGGCCATGCCCGGCAGAATCGGCGTGGTAGAGGAGATGGATGCCGTAATCCACGGAGATCCCGATCAACATGGCCCCGCATCCTGCGATGATCGCCGATATGCCGGGAACCAGCCACCGGAGTATCCCCAGCGAGAGAGCCCCGCCGAAAAATGCGGGGAGCAACACGAGCAGCACCAGATACGGCCGGGAATACGCGAGGAGAGACAGCAGGATGATGGCGCCCAGCGACACGGACACGGTCATGGCGATGTCACGCTTGATACGCCGGGCATTCTCGAGGCTGAACCGGTGGCCCGAGAGGTAACTGACGCGGATTCCCGGATACCGCTCCTCCGCTTCTCGAAACACCCTCTCCGAAAATTCGATCAACCCTTCCGCCGCACCGCTGTCGGTTCCCCGGGCGATGGGGAATGCGATGATGAGGGCCCTGCCGGTTCGTGTCGAGTAGAGCCTTCCGTTTCTCACCGTGACCCCGTCGGCGCCGGTGCCCGCGGCGTCGAATTTGTCCGTGAGGACTGCGTCGAATCCGAAGGGATCGGTCTGCAACCCCGTCACCGAGAAGGGGTCGGGAGACTCGGAGAGCAGTCTGATCCACTCCTCCAGAGTGGACCGAAGCTCCTCGGCCGAGGCAAGGTGAAGAATCTCGGCCAGATCGGATGGATCCGTGAGGGCACCACGATGGGTCCTCATGGTTTGCAGGGTGTACTCCAACTGGGAAAAGTCCCAACGGTACATCACCTTCCGGAAGAGGCCGGAGTCCTCGCACCTCTCGGCGATCAGGTCGGCCGCCGCGAACATCACCTCGTCGGTAACCGCCCGCTCCTCCTCGCCGATCCCCCCGTCCTTCTCGTCGCCGGTTTCCGTCGTTCCGACCTCGATATACATCCGCTCCATGGGATCGAAGTAACGCAGAAGGTCTTTGTATGAGCCGGTCACGCCACGGGTCTCGGGGAGGAGCGACATGACGTCCTCATCGATGGAGATCCCGATCGCGGAAAGGCCCAGGAGGACCCAGACTACCGCCGCCGCGGCCAGAATCGGATAGCGGTATGGATAGATGCGTTCGAGCAGACGGACGTATCGTGTAATCATATTCGACGCCACTATACCAATGCTTCCTCGAGCCGGTCAAGAAACCGGTGAATCCCGCTGAATCGATGGCGGACTCGGGAGATCGTGGCACGGCAGAAGCGAAGCCGGGCATCTGTTTTCCGAATGGCGGAGGTCATATATTCGGTTTTGGTTGACCTTGCCCGTATTCCGTGGTACCTTTTCTCTTACCGAGGGAAGTATCATGCCGTTCAGACCCGTTTTGAAGCGTCTTATGTTCCGGAATCGCGCCTACCGCCTCTACAGGAAGCGATATTCGCGCAAGAAGTTCTTGGCGGACGAACGCAGCATCGTCTCACAGACCCATACCTGCCCGTCCTGCGGAAAATCCCTCTCGGTGGAAGAACTGTCCGCGGCCCTCTTCGTCTGTCCGGCGTGCTCCCACCACTTCAGAATCACTCCCTTCGAGCGGTTGAAGTTCCTGGCGGACGACGGGGTCTTCTACCAGTTCCCGGAGGAGCTCGAGGGCGTCGATCCCCTGGAGTTTCCCGGCTACAAGGAGCGGATCGCCAAGGCGAAACGTGAGACGGCTATGTCCGAGGCGGTAATCTCGGGAATACTCTCCATCAAGAACAGGCGGGCGATTGTCTCCGTCATGTCCTTCTCGTTTCTCGGCGGCAGCATGGGATCCGTGGTGGGAGAACTCATCACCCGTGCCATCGTGAAGGGAATCGAGGAACGACTGCCGGTGATTATCTTCACCGCCTCCGGAGGCG
>CAZAKE010000055.1:0-26015 GCA_964485495.1 uncultured Spirochaetales bacterium | reverse complement strand
CGCAGAAAAGGAACTGATAAACGTCTTACTTTCTATTTACTTTTCGAATTGCTGCGTTGACCTCGACACCCATTTTACGTACCATACTATCCATGAAAGTGATCGAAATCTCAGAAATCCAACGAAAGGACATTCCCCTACACTATCGCGAAGTGTATACGGGGATAGCCATATTTCAAAACTTCGAGGCACAGGAGATCAAGAAGAAGGTCGAATTCTCCATCGAACGTACCGCCACCGGAAGCACGGATATCACCGTGAATTTATTGGAGTCCATGGATTATCCACGCATTCCGGTTCTGCGATCCCTGAAGGATTACATCAGCCAATTGAACAAACAGGGGAAACTCCGCTGAATAGCTACCGAAGCAGAAGTACCGAAGAGACCCGTATCGTTGGACAGGGGATAGGAGCGACCGTCGGACCAGGAACGGTAATCGCCTTGCAGGGGGGTCTCGGATCCGGTAAGACGACACTGACGAAAGGAATCGCGGCCGGACTGGGGGTAAAAGAGGTCGTCACGAGTCCTACCTTCACCCTTATTTCCGAGTACGAGGGACGGATTCCACTGTATCATATGGATCTCTATCGTCTCGATAGTGTAGAGGAGTTCGAACTCCTGGGCGTGGAAGACATGCTGTACGGCACGGGGATCTCGGTAATCGAGTGGAGCGAGAAGGCCCGTGAAATACTTCCCGAAGATACCATCTTCATCCGCATCCGAATCGAGGCGGACGGAACTCGTACGATCGAAGTGAACAGATGAATATTCTGGCGATGGACACATCGAGAGACGTGCTGGAAGTAGCGGTCCGTGCAAAGAGTGGAACATTTCTGGATATACGCTACGCCGGGTTGAAGCACTCCGAGCAACTGATGCCGGTGATCGATACCGTTCTGCGGAACGCAAACATCACGCCGCGAGAGTTATCGTTGATCATCTGTGCAAAGGGTCCTGGTTCCTTTACCGGGCTCCGGATCGGCATGTCTACGGCAAAGGGCATCGCCGCCGCCGTCGATTGTCCCTTGGTATCGGTACCCACACTCGATGCCATGGCATTCGGATATGAGTTTTTCGACGGTGTCGTTGTTCCCATCATTGATGCGAAGAAACGTCGAGTATATGCTTCTATGTATACAACCGGTATTCGAATCGACGATTACCTCGACATCGCACCGTCGGATCTGGTAGATCGCCTCACAAGGAAAATGGAAATAGAAACGGGAAATGAGATGGGAAATGAGATGAAAAAAGAGGGGAAGTGTCTCCTTCTCGGCGGAGGCGTTCACCTACTACCACCGATTCCAGGCGCGCGATTCACCCGACTGAATACTGCCCCACTCATCTTGCGGTATCTTGCCTTGGGAGAGGATTCATTCGATGGTTCAGGGAGTGATTCGGAAGATAGCGGGCCCATGTACCTCCGAAAAAGCGACGCGGAACTGTCGTTGGAATCGGGTGAGTAAATGTCTACAGACCACGACGAGCTGTCGGACTCGATAGAGGAGATCACCGAACTCGACGAGGTGATCTTTTCGGACGCGGAACGATTCGGAGACGGCTACTCCGAATCGATCCTCGAGATGCCACAGGTAGGCTGTATCCTCGATCTCTACAGAGCCGTTCAATTCCCCTTCTTGGTTCTCTCCCCAGACCTCCGAATCGTCTGGACGAACAAACATTTCAGTCGAGTCTTCGGCGATCGGCGTGAGACTATCGGCATGCCCCTCTTCAACTACTTCCAATTTCCGGCCAACTGGAAACACGAACAGCCTGTGTACAAAACACTCCACTCAGTCGACTACGGGTATTCGTGGAAAGGACGCATCGAGACCAAGGACACCGAGTCGATGACACTTATCGGAAACCTGATTATCACGCCGGTCATGGGCGGCGCCGCTCCTGCGAACACCGGCAGGCCGCAGGAACCGTTCGCATACTTCGTCATGCTCGATGACCTTACCGAGGAGAACAAGGCTTTCGTGAAGAGCACGTTTCTCAGCCTCTTGGAGGCATCGAAGCTCAAAGACAACGATACCGGCATGCATATTCAACGAGTGAATGAATACTCCAAGCTAATCTCCGGTTATCTCAATGAAAAACAGCTCTTCCCCGAGGTGGACAAAGAGTTCATCATGAACATCAGCTTTCTCGCCGCCATGCACGACGTAGGCAAGATCGGAACCCCCGATGATATTCTGAATAAGAAGGGGTCCCTCGCCGACTGGGAGTGGGAAATCATGAAGGAACACACCATCAACGGCGCGTATATCCTCTCGACCTATCCGGCGTTAATGGCACGGGAGATCTGTCTCTCTCATCACGAGAAGTGGGACGGCAGTGGATATCCGTACCATTTCACCGAGACGATGATTCCCCTCTCCGCTAGAATAGTGACGATGGCCGATGTATACGATGCTCTCAGGATGGAACGGAGTTATAAACCGGCATATCCACACGAGAAGGCGTCGGAGATCATCGAGAACGGATCGGGTACGCATTTCGATCCAACCATCGTGGATGTGTTTTCATCACGAAGCCGGGAGTTCGAGGAAATTTTCGATTCGCTCATCGATTGATAGACAAAATCAGATAACGTAGCGGGTACTGGATCTGAACTGCCGGGACTCTCATCACTCTCCACAATTTTCGGGCCACTAATCTGACCCATCACCGGTTCGTGTGGCGGCATCCTCTCCTACCAACGGACCGAGACTTGGCAGCGTGGTCGAGGCTCTTGCGGCCTCACGGTTTTCGCGCTGGATCTCGTCGTACACCTCCTGCCGGTATACTTTAACATCCCGCGGGGCCCTGATTCCCAATTTGACCTGATCGCCCTTCAGATCGACGATCGACACCTCGATCTTGTCGCCGATGATAATACTCTCGTTGACCTTTCGAGAGAGAATCAGCATGCTTCGGTCCTCACGGCAGCCAATTCTTCCATGATAAAATGGCGAATTTTCCATTCAGGATCCGCGACGATGCACTGACGCCCCCTCCGGACCGAACGGTTGATGACGACGGGCCCCTGCAGGTTCGCAGTCATCTTCTTGTGGTCATCGGGGATGGTCACAATCGCGAAGATGAGACATTCGTCGCTATCGCTCCCGGATATCTCGATACTCTCGAGTTCTTCGGTGGAAAGAATAGGGCTGTAGTCCGGTCTGAAGACCTTCGGATCGATCAGCACGAATGCGATTTCCGGGACATCCAGCGATTGCAGCCAATAGAAGGGTTGCTGGGTGGCGTCCAGGAGGACATATTGGTGCAGGGTCTCGAATCCCAGGATACCGTAAGGGAATTCTATCTGTTGACGTGGATCGACGTCGATGGTGCCGTACGCTTTCGTCTGGACTCTCATGCTCTCCCCTCGTTAAACACGGATACAATTGTCATCGTGCATTCTACTGCACGTCATTCATCATTACCGCAGAAAATCCAATAGGGTCGGTCGGATGATACGAGCGGCCGTCTGCAACGCAGCCCGATGGGTGTATTCGAGCATCTTCAGCTCGGTGATCGCGGCGGCCATATCGAGATCAGTTTCGAGGGAATCCTTCCGAGTAACCTCGGGGATCTCATATTCGATCCGCTTCAAAACCTGTTCCATGCGTGCATCTTGAGCCCCGAGTTTCGCCATTTGATCGATTAGGTTTCTCATGGCCATGTCCACCCCCTTCAGGGCCCCGCTGCCGATTTGTACTGTATCACCGGCCAGAAGACGATCACGCAGCCGGATCATCATATCGAAGGTCGAACCACCGGAGATCCGGGCGTCCGCGGCGATGTTTCCCGGCGGGCGCCCGTTCCCGGATACCAAACCCAACTCCTGGAGCGCCGTACCATCTCCGACATCCTCGAGCATCAGCTGATGCGGAGCAGTCGTTTCTATTACGAGTGAACCGAGAACCGGGTCGAGGTGCGCCTTCACCGCCGCATCCGCATCGTTTATCTTTGCAATGACGGCATTCACCGAGTCGCCCGCATTCAACCGGATCTCCTCACCATCGATCCTGATGGCCGCATCCGTCCCGAGGACGAAATCGGCGGCGTCAACCGACGCAAACACCTGCTGTTGCTCGGCCCAGAAGATCTTGTTCCCGGGAAAACCGGTATCGATGTAGCTGCCCTCGGAGATTTCGACCTGCTGCGGGTTCGCAGTCCCGATGTATTCCACCGAAGTGATCATCTTTCCCGCCTCGCCGGGTACGTTCCCCTCCAGAACCCGGAATGGCTGTCCCTGGGTGCGATCACCGGCGAACAGAGCGGTTCCGTCGGGAGATTTGGCACTCGCGAGTTCGACCATCTCATTCAGGAGCTGATCAACCTCGATCGCCATCATTCGCTTCTGTTCGGTAGAGTAGGTGCCGGTAGCTCCCTGAATGGTGAGTTCCCGCACCCGCTGCATGATCGCCTCGGCTTCCTGCAGATACCCCTCCACCACCCTGTGGTCACTCTGAACTGTATTGAGATTTTTAACATATCGACGCATATGCATGAGATTCGACTTGAACCGAGATGAGTGCGCGGCGGCGACCGGGTCGTCACGTAGCTCCTTTATTCGCGTCTGGCCGGCGATCTTATTCTGTAGATCGTTCATGAGTTTCGAACGGATATGCAGGTGATACTGCATGTCGTCGTTCGGCATATTCGTGCTTATTCTATTCATCCTATGCTCCCATCCTGTTGATGATGGTATCCAACAACGTATTGATCTCGGAGATGAATCTGGACGCGGCGTTGTAACCATGTTGAAATTTTATCATCTGCGCGAGTTCCTCGTCGATGTTGACTCCCGAGATGGCCTGCCGCATATCTTCGAGTTCCTTCATTATCAAGCCTTCCGTCTCCAAGGCCCGAGCGGCAGTCTCGCCTCTCAATCCGGCCGAGGCGATCGTGTCGGCGAAGAATTCGTCGAACGTGGGAATCCTCCCGATCATCACCTCGTCGTGCCTGAGCGACGCGATGGCCAGCGCCGCGGAACCGTCCCCCGGTTCCGCCGGTCTTCCGTTCACCCCGAATCCCGCGGCTATCCTGCCCGGGTCGGTATTCAATTGTCGGTTGACCTCGATCCATCCGGCGGGATGCGCGAGTGGTGCAACCGCATACTCGAGATCGCCACCCCGGAGTGCCAGAACGGCATCGGGTCCACCCCAATCGTATGCGCCCTCCGGCCCGGATGCATTCAAAATCCCCGAGTATCCGGCGAAAAACTGACCCGAATCTTCTATGTGACGAATCACGAAGTCCGGATTCTGCTCCTCCTGCGCGGGTGCCCCCTTCAGGGAGAGACGTCCCGCCCGGTCGAGTCGAGCCATGACTTCGGAGCCCGAGGTGTTGATACGGCCGATCAGGTCCGCTACCGTGTCGGTAGGGTAATACTCGACATCCACGTCGCCGTTACCGGCCGAGAGAGTCAGGGTGCCTCGCAGCCCTATCTGTTCCTGCGGATTCAGGGAGTGTATTCCGGTAATCCTGAAAATATAGGAGGAATCGAACTCGCCATCGCCGCTTCTGTCATAATTTCCGAGTAGGTTGTTGATAGCGGGATACTCGGTAAAGAAATCGAGTCCGGCCTCGCCGGTCGATCCGTATCCTTCTCGGTGTACCTCGTTGACCAGATCGATAAAATTTATCGTCATCATATCCAGTTTCTGGATCTCCGAACGGAGATCGCCATCCCTGAGTCCCACGTACGCAGCGAGTTTTCCGCCCCTGAAGTATGCCTCTTCGCCGTTCTTGGCCCACAGGACGTCGGAATATCCCTCATTATCGGGATTGGGTTCGAGACGAAGCGGATTCACCACCCGCCCCTGGAGAAGGTGGAGTCCCCCGGTGTGAATCGTAAACTCATCCGGATCCCGGCCGTCGACCGTGATGTCGATCAGACCGGACAACTCCTTGACGAAGAGATCCCGTTTATCCAGCAGATCGTTGGGATTGTCTCCCATGGCCTCCACCTTTACGATCTGCTCGTTGAGGACCGAGATCTCAGACAAGATGGCGTTCACCCGTTCGACTCCGGCGGTCACCTCGAGCTCAAGCATGTCGCGGATCTCCGTCAGGCCGCGAAAACGACCGTGGATCCCGTCGATGAGGGCCTGTCCCCGCTCGAGCACCGCGCGCCGAGCCGGGAATTCTTCGGGATAGATCGACAGCTCCTGCCATGATTCCCAAAACTTGTCCATGAGCGATCGGACCGACAGTTCGGTCGGCTCGTTGTACACCTGTTCCACCAAGAGCATGTACTTGTCTCGGGCTTCCCAATATCCCATCTCATTGGCCTGTCCGACGATACGTCCCTCGAGGATCTGATCGCGAATTCGCTCTACCGTCTGGACGGTCACGCCCTGCCCTATCTGCCCCGGTCGCTCCTCACGATTCAACGCCGGATCGTAGAGCGGATCGAATGCCGCCATCCTGACCCGTTGCCGGCTGTAGCCTTCCACCGACGCATTGCTGAGGTTGTGACCGACGGTCTGCAGTCCTTGTGTGTGGGCTACGAGACTCCGCTTTCCTAACTCTATCCCTGCAAAGGATGATTGCACCGTATCCTCCTCATTCCCGATCCGAACGGATCACAGCGTGCGGCTGACGACCATCGGTTCCGGAAACAGACGTTTCTTCTCGCAGCCGTCACGACCGTAGAGCGTTCCCTTGCGAAAGGGAAACATCTCGTTCAGCAACTGATTCATCGTTCCCGTGACTGTCCGAATGTATGTATCGATACCCCAGGTAATTCCCTGGATCTTCAAAACGGTCATCTTGAGCCTGCGATAGAGCCTGAAATACCGGTCGCGTTCCGCCTCGGGGAGGTGTACTATCACGTGATAGAAGCCGGTATTCGGCCCCTCGCCCAGTTTCCGCCGAAGTTCGGCGAACTCTTCGTGCCGACGGGTCTCGAGTTCATCTATCCGCTCGGTTAACGGAGCAAGATCCTTGATGAGGTTACTCAGCGAATCCCAGTCGTTCCTGTGTAAAATCTCCTTGAGTTCCTGTTCTCGCTGGCCAAATTCTTCTAAAAGCTCTATTTCTGCGGTCATCAGGTCATATAGCCGTGTCTCAGATGTCTTCATACTTCTATGATCGGAGATAGTGTGAGAACAGTTTAGACGAGTATTGGAATTATACGCGGCACATTTTTCGGAGTCTACAAAATTTTCGACCCGATACGGAACCGATCGGTGATCACCGATCGCCGGAACCTTCTACGGCCTTCTCCAACAGATCGAAATCTCTCATCAACATGGAATTTTCCGGAAGATTTCCGAGACCCTCTGAGAGTATCTTTTCCGCTTGCTCATAGTCGCCCGCGTTGAATCGAGCGGCGAAGGCGTTATGAATCTCCGCGGCATAGTTATGAACATATACCTCACGAGCCCGACGGATACGCGAGTCTCTCTGTAACTCAGGAGGTACGGAGTCGAGAAATTGTATGGAGCGATGAACGCCTTCGTCTGCCGCCAACCGCTCCGCTTCCTTCGTATACAGGTATACCGCATAACTCTCGTATTGTCCGTCGGGCAGCAGTCCGAGGTTCTTCTCGAGAACGGACCATGCGTCTTCGAACCGGAGGTTCTTGACTGCGTCGCTGGTTTCCGAATCGGCCATCATAGAAAGGAGTGAGTCGGAATCTCTTGGGTTCAGGAGTCTATCCTCTACCAATGAGTCGTACAGCTGTCTCGCGGCCGCAATTTCTCCTGCCTTGAGATACTCCAAAATCCAGTTGTGCGAGACCACGCCGGACAAAGTCATCATGGTCTCATGGGGTCCATATACATCCGCTACCGCCTGTATAAATGCCGTTGCCTGCGGGTACTTCCGCTCCTCATTCAGCAATGCGCCGTAATTGGCAAATTCATTGAACATCTCCCGCCGAGTGAGGGGAGATCCGACGACTGCATATCGATCGGCGGAGAGTCCAACCGACTCCTCGAACTTGAACGCCCGTTGAAGCACGGCGATCCGGTTCTGTAGGATCAGTGCTACAAGCGCCTTCTCGCCGATGTTGGTCCGCTTTCCATAGTGCCCGGGAGGAACGTACGAGAATCCTGTATTTCCGAATGCATCCTGAAACTCTTCCCTGGCTCCGGGCTCAAATCCGAATTTCGTAGTTGTCTCAACGTCCACCCATCGATCTCCCACCTTCACGGCACAGAAGGCGTGGTCGGTCGTCACTACTCCCCTGATCGGAAGGTCCGCCTCCTTCGCGAGGATCGCATAGAAGACCGCCGACGAGACACAGTTGTATGTACCCATTTCCAGGAGTGTATCTAACCTGGTCTGCGGCTCGCTATATCGGGAAAAGACCTCTGAATGGAGAAATTGCAGGATAGAACGCCCGAGCGTATAGGCATCTTCGATATCGGCGGCTTCGCGAGAAAACTCCAAGCGAATATCGTCAACTCTCTCAATAGACGCGGCAAGATCGGCACCGTCTACTCCGGAAAAGGCCAATGCAGCGCGGATAAATGTATCGAGCGGTAGAGGTTCATTGGTAGCGCCTACCCTTACGGCATACGAATCAGGCACGATTCTCGGTAACCCGTCCGGGACGGACGAGTCTGCTTGCGACCATACATATGCTCCGCCGGCGGGTAGTAGACCTACCAGCAGCAACATCACAACACGGCACAAAAGTAACTCAGGTGGACGAGGCTTCTCCATACGTGTATATTAATGCCGATTCGGTCTCGAAGACAACCGTACCGGTGAGGCTATCTACTCTCAGCTATATCCGTGTAGCCGTTGAGATGAATAGCGGATGCGGGGTGCGGTGTTACAGATACCAGAAAACAGATGTTTGAAGAGATATACAAGCGAAGGAGAATCGCATGAAGGTGGACAAAGAACTGATCATCATCGGAGCAGGAGCCGCGGGACTCACGGCGGCTCAATACGGGGCCAGGGCCAACCTCGATGTGCTTCTCATCGAGGAGATGGCTTCCGGAGGGCAGGCGCTCATCATCGACAGGCTGGAGAACTACCCGGGATTCCCCGATGCCGTGAGTGGCGTCGATTTCTCGATGATGTTGGAACAGCAGGCGAGAAATTTCGGTGCCGAGATCCTCAGTACCACGGCGCAGCAAATAACCAAAGAGAAAAATATCTTCACTGTAGAAACAAACAAGGGATCCTTTTCCTGCTACACCGTGATTCTGGCGACGGGAGCGAAGCATCGGCATCTCGGAGTTCCGGGGGAGGAGGAGTTTTCCGGTCGAGGAGTATCCTACTGCGCAACCTGTGACGGACCGTTTTTCCGAGACAAGCGAATGCTGGTGGTCGGTGGTGGCGACGCAGCCTGTGACGAGTCGATGTTCCTTACGAAGTTGACGGACAAGGTGACCGTCGTGCACAGGAGGGACCGGTTCAGGGCGCAGAAGGCGCTGGCGGAACGTGTTCTCGCCAACCCGAATAGCACCGTGCGGTTCAACACCGTTTTGAAAGAGATCAAAGGCGATCAGAGGGTCACGAGTGTCGTACTTGAAAGCACGGAAGACGGAACTCGGGTAGAGGAGCAGATGGATGCCGTATTCATCTTCATAGGATCGGACCCGCAGACGGGTCTCGTACCGGATCTCGAAAAGGACGAGGCAGGATATGTGGTAACCGATCAGAACATGGCAACCGCCGTACCCGGCCTGTATGTGGTAGGCGATGTAAGGGCAACCCCATTTCGTCAGATCGTCGTCGCGGCGGGAGAGGGCGCCGTCGCGTCCCACTCCGCATCCCGATATATCGATGAGATCAAGGGGCAGGCTTACGAGTAGAACGCGTGTCTGGATTACGATACTCTCCGTCTTCCTCTGTGGTCTGAATCGGCTCCAGGGGGAGGCCGATATTTCATTCTCCTCTGATCTCCCGGTAAACGAACTGGTAGACCACATGGTTGAGTCGATGAGCGATGAGGAGCTGCTTGGACAGGTCTTTTTACTCGGGTATACCGGAGTGACACCGTCGTCGGATATCCTCAGGTGGATAGAAGAAAAACATATCGGCGGCGTGAAGATCTTCGGATGGAACGCGGGCGAACTCGACACCCTCGCCCATAGCGTCGGAATCATGCAGGAGAGGGCTCTCGAAAATGGTCTCGGAATTCCGCTCCTGGTCGCGACAGACCAAGAGGGAGGATGGGTGCGACACGTCAAGGCCGAGACCTCGATCACCCCGGGAAACATCGCTATCGGTGCCGGCGGGGTTCCGTATGACGCATATCAAACCGGCCGACTCATCGGGATGGAATTACGGTCCCTCGGGATTAACATGAACTTTGCCCCAACCGTAGACATCTACACCAATCCGGAAGCTCACGTGATCGGTCCGCGTGCGTTCTCATCGGATCCAATCCAGACGGGGCTACTCGCCGTCGCCTACTACCACGGCATGGAATCAGCCGGTATCATCTGCACAGCCAAGCATTTTCCGGGGCACGGGAACGCCGACGAGGATTCCCACGGTACACTCCCGGTAATCGACACGACCTGGGAGCACCTTTGGGAGACGGACCTTGTGCCCTATCGATTCCTGGTCGGAGAGGGGCTGCCGGCGATCATGAGCGGTCACCTCGCCTACCCGCGGATCATCGGCGACGAAACCCCCTCCTCACTGTCCGATTATTTTTTAACAACGGTAATCCGCGAACGGCTTTCATTCGGCGGTATCGTGGTCACCGATGACATGCGTATGGCAGGTGTCTCGATGAAGGGTCTCGGCACCGCCGAAGTCTGCAAACGAGCATTGGAGGCGGGAAACGACATGCTCATGATCTCCCGAACGGCCGCGACTCATCAGGAGGTATGGGATCTCTTTTATGCGTCAATGCAGGAGGATGAACGATTCCGCATGCGGGTCATCGAGTCGGCTACCCGGATACTCAGAGTCAAGGCTTCATTCCTGAAGGGCGAGAACCGGGTACCGTTTATTCCGGATCCCGGAAAGATCGACAAGACAATTCCCACCCCGGAAGGCAAAGAGTTCTTTTTCGATCAAGCCTGTAGGAGCACCACGGTAATCCGGTCCGCGCAACTCCCAATACCGGAGGAAGGCCGTATCCTCTTGGCCGGTCAGATTCAGGCCTTCTTCGACGAGGGGCTCAAGAGATATGCCGGGGCGGACACGTTCTCCTTTCCGTATACTCCCTTCTATCACTCCCGCGCATATGATCGTGATAGACTCAAGAGGATCGCGGAAGACTACGATACGGTGATCTTCTGTCTGGCCAATCCGAACAGCCTGGAGGTGTTGCGTGTTCTCGAGAATGCCGACACCAGACTCGTCGTCATGTCGGCCTTGACGCCGATCTATCTGCGTGAAACACCGTGGATCGAGAATGCGATCGCCGTATATGGCACGGGCAATGACTCCTTTCGGGCGGGGTTCGCCGCCTTGAAAGGGGACTTTACGCCGGAGGGGCGACTCCCGATTCGCCTCGAAATCGATTCGGAATCTGATGTGGAATCCGGTGTACAATGAATCGGTCGAACACAATCGGCAAGGGAGTAAAATGGCGTATATGTCGGGAGACCGACACACAACGACTCACGGGATTCCTGCGTTCCTACGAGTGGGCATGGACCGGTTTCACATCGCGCCTGATGCCGTCACAGGGCGTAACGGCGAACCGTCACTCCTCCGATACGATCCTAGTGTGTGAAGTATCGAATACCCTTTCCGGCGCCGTATACGTCACTCGTCACGGCCTTCTCTTGCCTGCACTCCACCCTTCTCTTTTTGACACCGCTTGTAACGCTGCCGTCGGCGCCATGGCCGGTGAGAGTAGTCGGCCCGAACGAATTTCAACTCACACCTCTGATAGTAGCCAGTTGCGAGAGTGTATTCGAAATAGACGAGTTCATACGGTAATGGGACTCTCTCGAGATGTAGCCGCACTCTCGGCGATACTCACCCGTCCACCACGCGCCAGTATTGAGTATCATCTCATGAAACTGGACCGGTGGGACCGCACACATCCACCCGTCTCGGGGATCCAAATTCGGAGAGCCCTGCGACGGGACCTTCGTAAACTGATGCCGCTACAGGCCGCATATGAGAAGGAAGAGGTTCTCCTCGATCCGAGCAGTTACAATCCGTCCATCACGCGAGCCCATCTCCTGCAGACGCTGAATGAACAGATCGTCGTGATGGCATCTGCAAGAGATACGGTAGAACCTCACGCGCCGATATCGGGACCGTTGAGCAGGTCGCCGCAGCCGATAGCCAAGGCGAGTACAAATGCAAAGGGGATCGATTACCACCAGATCGGAGGGGTGTTCACCCAAAGGATGTATCGTGGCCGGGGAATAGGCGGAAGCGTGGTCGCCTTCTTACTCGATACAATCTTCGAGGACGGCAGACGCGCCTGCTTGTTCGTTAAGAAAGACAACATACCGGCTCTTGCCATGTACCGACGTCTCGGCTTCGAAAAAGCAGGAGAGTACCGGATCGACTACTATCGATGATCCTCCGGAGGATTGAATGAGATCATACCGCGTCTTGATGGTGACGAGTGAATGCACTCCCCTCGCGAAATCGGGTGGATTGGCCGACGCTGTCGCAGCATTGGCATCCCAACTCTCCGCAGACGGACATGATGTACGGGTACTCCTTCCGGGCTATCCGCATACCCCGCTTGGAGACAAGGTCGGATCGATACGGATTCCCAACGGCATGACCGTGGAAGAGATACAGATCTACTACACGGAACTACCTCCGCGCACTATCCCGGTGTATCTCTTCTCGCACAGGTGGTTCATACACAGAGAGGGAATCTACGGCGATTCGGACGAGGGATTCTATTCGGGAAATGCGCGGCGGTTCGCCCTTTTCTCGGCCGGGGCCGCGTACCTCGATAGGACGATCGACTGGACGCCGGATATCATTCACTCTCATGACTGGCCGACGGCATTGGTTGCCCCCTATCTCGCCAACCGAGACGCCGGTGAAAACGAAAGACGAAAGATCGGCACGATCCTCACCCTTCACAACGTAGGATACCAAGGGGAGTTTCCGTCACATGCGGCACAGTATTTGGGCCTCCCGCCTCACTTCTTTCGAGGAGCCGATGGGAAACCGGATGTCAACTTCTTGAGGATGGGCATCGAGTCGGCGGATGCTGTCACTACCGTGTCGCCTACCTACGCCAGGGAAATATTGGAGCCTGTCCACTCCTGCGGCCTCGATGGGGTTCTCAATGAACGCAAGACCGATCTATCCGGAGTCCTTAACGGGGTGGACTACGAAATCTGGAATCCCGCGACAGACGGATACCTACCCGCACGATTCGACATGGACACACTCGACCGAAAGGCGACAAACAAAGAGCGACTACTCCGGGAAACCGGCCTTGCATACCGTTCCCCTTCTGCCGATAGAAAAGACCGTATAGCCGGGAGCAGATGCAACGGTACAGACGGTGCTGCTCGCAGCGGCGACAATTCCGAACCACGACCGCTCATCGGCATGATCACTCGACTGGCGGAACAAAAAGGCATCTACGAACTATGGCGCCGCCCGGATGGGTTCTTTCACAAATTCGCCGGTAGGATCGATGCCGATTTTATCGTCCTCGGGGTGGGCGAGACCTGGTGCGAAGAGGAGATACGCTGTTATGTGGAAGAACACTTCACAGTCGCCGCGATTCTGAAGTTCGATGAGCGTCTCGCTCATCTGATCGAAGGCGCATGCGATTTTTTCCTCATGCCGTCGCGGTATGAGCCCTGCGGTTTGAATCAGATGTACTCGCTCAGGTACGGGACACTCCCCATCGCACGCCGGACCGGCGGTCTGACAGACACTATCGAGCCGTACGACGGAAGGGGTGGCGGTACCGGCTTCCTGTTCGATGAGATGAGTCCCAGAGGGATCTACATGGCAGTACGGGAGGCGGTGGAAGTGTGGCAGAGAAATCCCGCACACATCCGGCAGATGCAGCGACGTGCGATGACGATGCGTTTCTCGTGGGAGAAATCCGCACGCGAGTATGTCCGAGTGTACGACCGCGTCACGGGCGGCACTCCCTCACCTGGGGCCGCACACGCAGAGTAGCGATCCAAGAGAATAGAGAAGTGAACGGCCACCGCATCATCAGAGGATATGGTCCAAGAATTTCTTGGTCCTCTCCTCTTTCGGATCGTCGAAGATCTGCGACGGCGACCCGATCTCTACGATCTGCCCCTCGTCCATGAACACGACCTTTTCCGCGGCGGCTCTGGCGAATCCCATCTCGTGTGATACCACCATCATGGTCATTCCCTCTTGAGCCAGATCGAGCATGACGTCCAACACTTCCTTGATCATCTCCGGATCGAGCGCCGACGTAGGTTCATCGAACAGCATCACCTTCGGATTCATCGCCAGTGCCCGGGCGATAGCGACACGCTGCTGCTGCCCGCCCGAGAGTTGATTGGGATACGAATCGGCCTTGTCGTTCAGGCCCACCCTATCAAGCAATCTTCGTGCCGTCTCTGCGGCTTCCACTCGAGAATCCTTCTTTACCGTGGTCGGCGCCAGGGTTATATTTTGTAGAGCGGTCAAGTGCGGGAAGAGGTTGAAGTTCTGGAAGACCATGCCCACTTCTTCACGGATGTTCCTGATGTCGGTCTTCGGGTTTGTTACTTCGTCCTCATCGATCCAGATCCTACCCGAAGTGAGCCGTTCGAGTCGGTTTACACTCCGCAAGAGCGTGCTCTTCCCACTGCCGGAAGGTCCGATGATGAGCGCCACCTCCCCGGCCACGATCTGCAGGTCGACCCCCGCAAGAGCAACGACCTCGCCGAATACCTTTCCTGCGCCTTCGATACGTACGCGGATATTTCCGGTTTCGATACTACCGGATCGTGTTTTGCCCCCATTGGTATCGCTGGTATCGCTGTTTTGCGTCTCTTCAGTTCCCACTTTTCTCCATCCTCTCTTCCATCAAAGCCACGAGCCGGGAGAAGAACAGGGTCATGACCAGATACACAAGCGCGACAATCGTATACGCCTGAAAGTATTCGAAGGAACGGGATGCAAACTCACGTCCCCTTCGCAGCAGATCCGATACGGCGATGATCGACACCAGAGATGAGTCCTTCAACAACGCGATAAACTCGTTTCCCACAGGAGGCAGGATCATCCGGAATGTCTGCGGCAGGATGACCTTGCGGATAGCCTGTCCGCGACTCAGGCCTAATGCCAATGCCGCCTCCATCTGCCCCTTGGGGATCGACTGGATGCCTGCTCGGAAGATCTCTCCCATATAGGCGCCATAGCACACCGACATGGCGATTACCGCGGAGGTGAGCCTCGGGAGCTGCACCAGAGACCCCAAGGCGTAATAGATGTAGAACAGCTGCACGAGCAGCGGAATACCGCGGATCACCTCAACGTATACGGTGGCTATCCGGTTGATAATGGTAATCCGGGAAATTCGCCCCAGGCCGGTCAGGAGTCCGATAATCAGCGCGAGGACGATCGACATGACGGTGACCTGAAAGGTTCTCAGGACACCGTCCGGGACGAACTTGAGAATGTCCAGATAGGGCTGGGGCTTGGTGACCGGCAGGATTACCAACAGGGCGATGGCCCCGAAGAAGGAGATGTTCCACGCCGAGAAGACGTTCTTATCTCCCTTATCGGGTATCAAGGCCCCGTCGGATACCTCGATCTTAGGCTTGTTTACCTCAGCCACTTGTCTTTCAGTTCCTCGTCCTTACCGGCATCGAGGACCGCTTTCAGACCCTTGTTGATCATCTCCAGCACCTCCGTGTTCCCTTTCTTCACGGCTACGCCGTAAAACTCGTCGGTGAACGGTTCGCCGACGATCTTGAGGATACCCTTGTAGGTGTCGTTCTGTAGAACGTAATCTGCCGCGATGGGAGTGTCGGCAACGACACCCGCGATACGGCCGTTGGTCAGGTCTTCGATGGCCAGTCCCAACTCGTCGTAGGTCCTGAGCTCGACCCCGTCCACTTTATCGACTTCGAACGCACCGGTGGTTCCGATCTGAGCACCAACGGATTTACCTTTGAGATCGGCGAGAGTCGTGACGTTGCCGGTGGCCTGCTGCACGATGAGTACCTGCCCCGCGTTGATGTAGGGGATGGAAAAATCCATGGTCTTCTGTCGTTCCTCGGTGATGGTGACCGAGGAGATGACCGCGTCGTATTCTTCATTTCCCAGTCCGGCAAAGATGCCGTCCCACGCGGTGTTCTGATACTCCACCTCGAAACCCGCTTCCTTGGCGACCATGTTGAGGAGGTCGATATCGAATCCGACGATCTCCTTGTCCTCGTTGATGAATTCCATCGGCGGCCAGGTCGCGTCGGTGGCAACAACGATCGTTCCCTCTTCTTGATCGCCTCCCGCGTATACAAACGCGGTGAACGCAAGCAGAATGAGGCCTACTGTGATGAGTTTCTTCATTTCTTTCTCCTTTTCCTTGTATGTTGGTAGTATGTAGCGTTCCGGGGTCGATTCGAGGAATCGGTCTACCGCTTCCGGCGGTAGACCGACGGATTACGCACAAACCTCCCCCGAGAACTGCCAATCAGCGTACCTGACATACCCGCTAATAGTCAACTGGAACCGGACAAAAGGTGGGTCTCTCTTGTGCCCCGAGTGGCGGTCAGGTATAGTTCACCAATGGCAGAACCGAGTCGGCCCCGCGTCCGGAGCGTGGTCGTGATAGGGGTGTTCTTCACCTCATTCTCCGCGATATTGGTCAGATGGTCTCAGGCTCCGCCGATAACGGTGGCATTCTTTCGGATGTTTTTCGCCTCGGCGCTGCTCCTCCCGTTCTTCCTTCGGTCCGATGCCCGCGGCGGGATGACGCGGCGGGACATCCTGATCTCGGTAATAAGCGGTTGTTTCCTGGCGCTACACTTCGCGACCTGGATCACCTCACTCGACCTTACCACCGTGGCGAGTTCGACGGTACTCGTCGACATGCACCCGCTGCTGGTGTACGGGGCCGGTATCGTGTTTCTCGGAGAATTTCCATCCCGGAGAAGACTGTTCATGATCGGCATCAGCGTGATCGGAGCGGTCGTCCTCTCCTGGGGAGACTGGGCCGTCGGGCCTGAGGCGTTCCGCGGTGACGTACTCGCCTTCCTAGGCGCGGTGTTTGTGACGGGATACATGATTATCGGGAGAACGGTACGATCCCGCCTGACGCTGACTGCGTACACATTCTTGGTCTACTTCTCGGCGGCGTCGCTGCTGGGTGGAATCTCGCTTGTCGGTCCCTTTGTCGATTCCGGCACGACGTCGACGATCCTCACCCTTCTCCCCGCCCGGGAGTATCTGATCTTCGGAGCACTGACCCTCTTCTGCACCCTTCTCGGCCACTCGCTGTTGAACTGGTCCTTGCGCTACGTGAGTCCATCCTTCGTGTCGGTGGCTTGGCTTGCGGAACCGGTATTCGCGACGGTGCTTGCCGTACTCCTGCTCGGGGAGATTCCCGGAATCACAAATATCGTGGGGGGGGGCGTGATTCTCGGAAGCATCTACGGCTTCATCCGCATCGAACCGACTGCGTGACGCTATCGCGACGGCTTAACCGCTCCCGAGGCCGACAGCTTGGTCCGGAGTCGCTCGAGGCGATGCCTGAGTTCCCCACGGATCACCGGAGAGTGCGGCATCGACAGCAGGTTCGACACGATATCGATCGCCTCGGGATAGCGCTTCAACCGGTGCTCGGTATATTTCGCCAGTTCTATCCCTGCGAAGAGATCGGGTCCGGCCGAATACATCGCCCTCCAGATGGAAACCGCCTCGCCGATTCTGCCGGTACGCTTCAGATGGATACTAAGGTGCTTCCCGGCCCTCCGATTACCCCGTTCGAACGCCGATGCGAGTACCGTTTCGCCGGCCGGACGCCCGCGCTGAAGAAGCATCTCACCGAAGGCGGACTCATCGACGAAGCCTGCGAGATCCGGCCGCGCGAAGATCGATTCCATATGAAACAACAACCGGGCCAGGGTTTCGATATCGTAGAGATGGTGGTGGAACACCGGTTCGAGGAGATCGGGATCGCCGGACCTGAGATATTCGAAGTAGATGTCCGGAATTAGCGATCCGGGCACGTCCAGCTCCCGACCGATGCCAAGCACCCGCTTCTCAACGGTCCCTAACGAACACGATGCCAACACCCGTTTCCACAGACGCCTGGCAGGATAGAGTAGATCGATCTGCCGAGGAAATTCCTTCCGCATGCCGCTCATCAGGAAGCGAGTCTTCAGGATGTTCGTGTCGAAGCTCTTCCCGTTATAGGTGACGAACACGAGATTCTCGTCCAGCACCGAATTGAGGCAGCCGAGGAACTCCGGTTCCCCCGGAAAATCCGCCAGAAAAAACTGCTCGATCCAGAGTCGTCCCTCCCGCAACCGTCCGACACCGACGAGAAACGCGGGATTACCGGCCCCGCCGGAGAGTCCGGTGGTCTCGATATCCATGAAGGCCAGTAACTCCGGTCCGCTACCGGGCGACAACAGGAAAAGCTCGGTTGCCGCCTCGGCGGCAGCCGTAGCCGCGGAAAAATCTACCGACGAGACGGTTTCCCGTCGATACGTGAGGCGATGTAAACGCGTCCACCCCCGACCGGTGAGTCGTTCTACGAGCCGGTTCGTTTCCTCGACGGTATCGCTTCGGGAGAGAGGCGCCTGGGAGCGATCTATCTCCCGATCCGTTCGAAGGGTTCGAAGCCGTTCGGCGAGGCGTCGCCTATCCATGCTCACCTTTCATACTCACCTTTCCCGCTCACGTCTTTCGTGCTCACATCGTTCAGCCAGTCGGAGAGGAACTCCAGCACCGCGGTCTTGTGGTTGCCGGCGGCGCCGACGTTCTCGTCGGGTCCGACACAAGACGGGCAGCCGTACTCGCAGGGGCACCGGGCGATGAGGTCCCGGGCGGCCGGTAATACGAACCGGAGTTTACTCGAAAGCCCCTCGGCCAATCCCGTGCCCCCGGGATATGAATCGTAGACGTACAGCGCGGGAAACCCGGTGTACTGGTCTTTCAGCCGTTCGGCGACGCCGATATCCGATGAAGAACAGAGCAGGAAGACGGGGGCAACGTTCTTGACGATAGCGCCCACCCGCGCAATCACCTGCTCCCTGAGCTTCTCCGGAATGGTGTCGAAGGCCCTCCCCGAGGAGGATTCGGGAGTGAAGGCCAAGAGAAGGCTGCGGGTGTGCATCTCCTCCTCGGGGAGTGAGATCTCGCCGTATCCCACATTCTCATGGGTTCCGAATCTGATCTTCTTGAACTTGGAGACCTGCGTCCGGACCAGCACATCTCCCAGGACGAGTCGTGCACCCCACGCGTCGGTGGAGCTGTCGTTGGACAACAGCTTGATGTCGGACTTGACGATCGCATCGGTGTAATAATTGACATCGGTCTCCTCTACATAACAACGCCGGTTGGGGATGTCCAACTCCTTCACGATGAACTGCCGTCCGCGGTGCAGGTAGACAGCGTTATCGAATATCAACTCCTTGGCGGAGGGTCTGTCCATCTCGCCGATAACGGCGTTTCGTCCCTCCGTGGTATCGACGATCACCACGTTGTCCGAGGTTGCGCTGCGAAGTGAAACCCCTTCGGCTGGATAGGAGCGGTCGGTCCAGTACCATCGACCCTCCGTACGTCGCACCACGCCGTCCTCCTCGAGATAATCGAGGAGCTCTCCTACCGGCCCGCCGAATTTTTCCCCCTCGGCGAAGGGAAGTTCGAATACGGCGCAGCGCAGATGATCGAGCAGGATGTACATGTTGTCCGGATCTACGAATCCCGACTCGGGAGAGCGTGAAAAGAAGTAGTCCGGCTCCTGAATCATAAACTGGTCGATAGGGCCCGAGGTGGCGATCAGGATCGCCAGGGAGACATCGGTGGTTCTCCCCGCTCTGCCCGCCTGCTGCCAGGTCGATGAGATGGATCCGGGAAATCCCGCCAGTATGGCGGCGTCCAATCCGCCGATATCGATGCCCAGTTCGAGGGCGTTGGTAGATACGACGCCCAATACCGAACCGTCTCTGAGACCCCGTTCGATCTCACGCCGTTCGTTCGGCAGATACCCACCCCGGTACGACTCTACCCTGATCCGTGAGTCTTCGGTGAATATGTTGGCAAGGCTCTTACGGATATAGGAGACGATCAACTCCACCCTCACCCTAGACCTGGCGAAAACGATGGTCTTCACATGGGCCTTCAGGAGCCGTAGGGCTATTTTTTGTGACTCCAGTACGGTCCCCCGGCGGATTCCCTGCACCGGGTCGACAAGGGGCGGATTGTACAGCACCACGTGCTTCTCACCGGAAGGAGCGCCGTTTCGGTCGATGATCTCGACAGACTCCTCCACCACCCTCTCGGCCAACTCACGAGGGTTCCCGATGGTTGCGCTGCAGAGAATGAAGACCGGATCGGAATCATAGAATCGCGCGATCCTTTTGAGCCGCCGGACGACATTCGTCATGTGAGAGCCGAACACACCCCGGTACGCGTGGAGCTCGTCGATGACGATATAGGAGAGATTACTCATGAACTTGATCCACTTGGGATGGTTCGGGAGGATTCCGGAATGGAGCATATCCGGGTTTGTGATCACGATTCGGCCCGAGTCACGGGCCGAGACCCTGACGGATGAAGGAGTATCACCATCGTACGTCGCCACCTTCACCGGGAGTGTGCCGTCGAGGACGATTTCATTCAGCTCGGACTGCTGGTCCTGAGAGAGCGCCTTAGTCGGGAACAGGTAGAGTGCCCGTGCGGCCGGGCTCTCGAGCAGGGTCTGCAGCACCGGCATGTTGTAACACATGGTCTTGCCGGACGCGGTGGGTGTGACCACGACGAAACTCCTCCGCTCTCTGGCGAGACGATAGGCCTCGGCCTGGTGGGAGTAGAAACGGCCGATACCGCGCCGCCGCAGCGACTCGACGATCAGGGGATTCAGGTCGCCGGGAAAGGGCGCATACTCCCCTTCCTTCGGCGGAATACGGTGCCAGTGGGTCACACAGGACATAAACCGACTATCGTTCCGGAGCGATGCGATGACGCTGTGAGGTTCCGACATGCGGTCATGGTACATGAAACCGACCTCCGCGCCAAGATTATACCCAATCCTAACGAGAACCGAACAAGGATAAAAACATTCTTCTTGACCCGGCGAACATGGTGGAATACTATTGGTATGCGAGGAGCGAATGGAAGAAAAAGTCCTGGTGATCATCTTGGGTGGAGGGAAGGGAACCCGGCTCTATCCCCTTACGAAAGAGCGGGCCAAACCGGCCGTCCCCTTCGGCGGGAAGTATCGATTGGTCGACATACCGATCTCCAACTCGATTAACGCCGATTTCAAGCAGATCTACATCTTGACCCAGTTCAACTCGGTATCACTCCACAACCATCTATCGAACACATACATCTTCGACGTGTTTTCCAGGGGATTCGTCGAGATTCTCGCCGCCGAACAGACCTTTGAAAACACCAGCTGGTATCAGGGAACCGCCGACGCGGTCCGTAAGAATTTCATGCACTTCCACACCCAGGATCCCTCATACTACATCATCCTCTCAGGTGACCAGCTCTATCGGATGAATCTTCGGACGATGTTCAAAGAACATGTAGCGAGCGGGGCGGATATCACCATCGCCGCGAATCCCGTGACGCGAGAGCGTGCGGCGGAACTCGGGATCCTCAAGGCGGATGCCTCCTCTCGGATTACCGAATTCGTCGAAAAACCGGGACCTGTGCGCGACATCAGCCCGTTACAAATCCCGCCGTCACTGCAGCAAAATCGGGAGGGCGAAGCACCCAAGGACTACCTCGCGTCAATGGGCATGTATATCTTCAACGCGGGAATCCTCGAGAAGATGTTGGACAACTCTTTCACCGATTTCGGGAAGGAGATCATCCCCCTGGCCATCTCCAGAATGCACGTGAATGCCTTCATCTTCGACGGCTTCTGGGAGGACATCGGTACCATCAGGAATTTCTACGAAACAAACATCAGCCTGGCATCGCTGACGCCGTCATTCAACTTCTACGATGAAGACATGCCGATCTACACTCACCGTAGACATCTCCCCGCGACCAAGATCAACTACTGTACGATCTCGGAGTCCCTGGCCGCCGAGGGCAGCATCATCACCAACGCTGAGATTCGTCGCTCCATCATCGGCGTCCGGATGCGGATCGAGTCCGGGGCCAACCTTGACGGTGTGATCTGCCTAGGTATTACCTTTTACGAGACCCCTGAGAGCAAGGCCGCCAACAGGCATGACGGTATCCCGGATATGGGTATCGGCCGGGGCACCAAGGTGCGGCGGGCGATAATAGACACGAACTGCCGAATCGGTGAGGAGTGCCGGATAGGGGTAGACGACATCCCACGAGAAGAGGGCAATCACGACCTCTACTACATCAAGGACGGGATCATCGTGATCCCGAAGAACTCGGTGATCCCCGCGGGTACCGTCATCTGATATCCTCAGGTGACACCGTTATGGAATTCCCTCCCAGATTTCAGTCCGGAGCCTGATTCCGAAGCAGGCGCAGCCGTTCCAGGATGCGACTGTCCGATTCCGCCATACGCAAATCCCGGCATTCCTCGGCGGTCACCCAGCGAAACTCCTGATGCTCGGACAATTGAAAATCGTCCGAGCGGATATCCACCAGATAGACCCGAAGTTCGTATCGTTTCGGGCCGTTCGTAAATGCACCTTCGAAAATCAACCTGCCCACGGTTACGGGAATCCGGAACTCCTCCATGAACTCCCGTCGAAGTGCGCGGGGTGCGGTTTCCCACGGACGGGCCTTGCCCCCGGGGAACTCCCAACTCTCTCCGATGCTGCTACCGGGCTTTCGTAGCGCCACCAGAAACCTGCCCGCCGGAAATCCCGTCTCGGATCCTTCCTGAAACACAACCCCGGCAGTCGATATGCGCCGGATCAAATCAGGACAACTCGCGGAAAGAGGAAGTGCGTGAATGCGATGATCATTCCGGCCATCCCGACGAGTTCGGGCCTGAATCCGAAGAGTCGTGCCGGAATGCCTCCCGGCTCACGCCGAGTCGGATCGAATTCGGAATATCCATCTGCTTCCGTCGACGGATCAACGGCATCTCCGGAACCTGTCTCCCCAACCGCCGCGGCAGGTGAGGAGCCCGGACCCGCAAGACCACGGTAGACGAGAGACGCCCCCATCCAGACGCCGATTAGCGCAGGTAGTAGGTCTCCGGCCACGGGAACGTCCCCCGAAAGAACCGTACCGAATTTCAGGAGCCCCGCCAAGCTGGTGACTATTCCCGTGATCCAGGTAAACCGTGGACGGGATGTCGGCAGATTCGCCACTACTTCCAAGGCCGGCGCCCTCTTCGAAAGGTACGGCCCGGCCAGCATCATTCCGGCCAGCATGTTACTCAACACAGACACCAGGTAGATTTGTACCATTTTCTCACTCCTCCTTAATTACTTTGGTTTCCAAGGTTACCGAATCACCATTAATCGTGACCACACAGGTACAGAAAATATCTCCCGAAGCTTCCGTCGATTCCTTTTGCAACGGCAAGGTGGCCCGGAAGGTTCTCTCCCCCTCGCCGGGAAGAATATCCATAATCGAAACGGTCTCTCCCTCCACCGAAAATACCGCCTCTCCTTGTATATCCCCCGCGTTCGTCTCCCTCGCCTCCACGACCAGACTGGCAAGACAGCGATCCTCGTACTCGAAAGCCCTGACCGTCAGATCGAACCCGTGAAAATTCCGTTCCCGCTCATTGGGACCGATGAGTGGTTTGAAGAGGTAGAGAATAATGACGAGTATGAAGATGTCGAGTAATATGATGAGCAGGGATGGATTTCTCTTGAAGGGTCCCTTCTTCTCATACTGCCGGAGTACCCCGGGAGAGAGAGACTTCACACGATTCTCACGATTATAGTGAAATCGCACCTCACCCCTTTCGTACGTCTCATTACCACCGAAACGCGGCTGTTTTGCCATATCGTCCTTCTCTTTTCATTCTCTGCCTCGCGATCATTCCCTCGCGGCGTTCACTCGTCGCCCCGATTCTCGCCCCGGTTTTCCGCGGAGGGTCTCGTCGAAGCCGCTTTGGAGATGAACGGCAGAAGATCCTCGGAAAGAAACCATCCCCGCCGGGCGAACGCCGTCCGTCCCGCTTTGGCGTGCAACAGCACCCCGACTCGAGCCGCTTGTTCGGGATCGGCCCCCGCTGCCATGAGTCCGCCGATAATGCCGGCCAAGAGGTCGCCGCTTCCGGCCGTGCCCATGGCCGGGTTCATGCCGTCGACCGCCGCGTAGCTCCCGTCGGGGGAGCAGATGTAGGTGACGTGCCCCTTCAAGACCAGAATACAACCCAGCCTACGGGCCCACTCCATGCCCGTAGCTGCAGGATCGCCCAAGATCTCATCCTTGCTCAGTCCGGAGAGTCTGGCGAATTCCCCGGGATGGGGAGTCAGAACCCACCGTCCACCGAGATCGGGGATCGGATCGGCCCGGGATAGGAGGGTGATGCCGTCGGCGTCCAATACTCCCGGAAGGCCGGAACCGATCAGCATTCGAAGCCATGGCATCCGGTTCCGAATTCCCCATCCCGGGCCGACCACCAGGGATGAGAGATGGGCCAAGTCGAATGTCGCCGGATCGGACTCCGGTTCCCACGGTTTCGGCATCACCGACCGCATCATGCCCGCGACGATCCCGAAGATGTCGGGAGCCGCATAGAGAGATACCAGACCCGCACGGCTGCGTGCGGCGGCTTCGGCAGTCAGCAGCGCCGCCCCCGTAGTTCCGGGACTCCCTGCGAATACCCCGACCCATCCCCGGCTGGTTTTATAGGCATCAGCCGAGACGACCGGAAGCAACTGATCGAGATCCGACTCTTCAAGAAGCACCGCACGATTGTCGGGGTCATCCGTGAGTCTCGCCGGGAATCCGACGGAAACAATCTCGATTCTCCCACAGAAGGGACGGGCGTACGGCAGGTAGAGCGACCGTTTCGGGAGTTCAATCGTCAGGGTCACGTCGGCCCGGACTGCAGGCATGCCGTGCTCGTATGCATCGCCGATTCCGCTGGGGGCATCTATCGCGAAAATTCGGCCCGGGGCGTCGGCAATCGCTTCGACCACTCGTGCAGCAGGAGGGCGGAGGCTACCGGAAAGCCCCGTACCCGTGATTCCGTCGACGATTCCATCTGCCGCGTGGATATTCCGACGGCATGCCGCGGCATCATCAGACCAGACATGTATCGGAATTCCCAAGGTTCTACACACCCGGGCGTGTTTTCCGCATAATCCCCCCGGATCGGCCTTGAGCAGGATCACGACCGGTCGCCCCCCTTCGTTCAGACACTGCCGGGCCATCACCAGGCCGTCTCCGCCGTTATTTCCGGACCCGGCCACGAAGACGATATTTCGTCGTTCGCCGAGAATACCCACGGTCCTCTCATACGCACGAATACCCGCGTTCTCCATGAGAACCGCCTCGGGAAATCCGAACTCCGAGTGGGCGGCGGCATCGATACCGGCCATGGTTCGGGCGTCGACTATCCGCCTCATCGACTTCCTCCTCCGGTTTCTTCGCTTTTTTCCAGGAGGTGGTCACTCCTCCACCAAACGATATCGACCTTGTCGTCGGTGCAAAGAAAACCCGTGAGGATTCCGTCCGGACTCAGGTAAAAACTCCGGTACACAAGTTCGTTGTCCTTGATCATGATGTTCTTTCTCGCCACCGTTCGGCCGGTTGTATCGAGCATCAGGAGGTGGAACTCGTCTGCCCCGTCGGAGCTCATGAGATACAGTGTGTCCTCGGCCTCTCCCAGCAGCGTGTAGAGGGCCTCGAAACGCTTCACCTGAAAGAAATCGGAGGTTTCGGGTTCCCAGATGTTCTTCGGAACTTCTACGAAGCCGGAGTACCGCTCCTCGTCGATGTCGAAGATGTAGACCCGTGATTTTACGAAGTTGCCGCCGCCGGATTCACGAACCACGGTCTTCGAATAATAGTCGATCTTTAGAAAGACCCGGCGATC
>CAZAKE010000054.1:0-26294 GCA_964485495.1 uncultured Spirochaetales bacterium | reverse complement strand
TAGATGAGGAGGATGTTCGGCTTGTCGTCCATCACCCAACCTTCACGACGTCGTCTTCATCGACGATGCAATTCTGTTCCTGCAGGGTCGATCGGAGCATGGCCACATCGACATCGCGATACTCCGAACCCGCCTTCAGGCTCAGGGCGGCGGCGACCCCTGCGGCGTTCCCCATCAGCTGACACTGGGGCATCACCCGCAGGCTTCCCAGGGCCTGATGATCGGCGCCGGCACAGCGACCGGCAACCTGCAAGTTTGCGATTCTCCGGGGACGGAGAATGCGCCAGGGAATCTGATACTTGAATCCAACCGGCGGATAGTACGTGTTCTTGTCCATGCCGGCTCCCTCTATGTTATGGATGTCGATGTAGAAGGAGCCATACCCGATGGAATCGTCGAACTTCGCCTCATTCACGACGTCGTCCCGTGTCAGGGTATAGTCGCAGAGGATGCGCCTGCTCTCCCTGATCCCGACGGTGTTCGGCGTCGATACGAGGTAGATATTTTCCATACCGGGTACATACTTCTTGTATACCTCTATGGTCTCGTATACCTGCTTGCGTCCCTCGATGGTAGCCTTGGTCAGATCGGCAGCCTTGGTTGAATCCACATAATTTATGTGTGTGAAATTGACCCCCAACTGATCCGGCCGTGTGGGCGTATGCCACCACCCCATGGTTACCTTCTGATACGGCCGCATGTCGCCGGCGGCCTGGGCCTCCTCCCACAGCCCGGTCATCTGCCATAGTTGCTCCATATCGGGAAATCGAGCGGGGAGTTCTTCGTTCCTGAATTTTTTCACTCGCTCGTAATCGACACCGCCGATAATGAACATGAGGGTCATCGGCTGCACATGGCCCCGTGCCGGATCGCCGACGGAAAAATCGCATCCGACTCGCCAGGCCACGTCTCCGTCTCCGGTGCAATCGACAATCTGCTTCACCCGGATCGCCTGCCGACCGTCCTTGTTCTGAACGACGGCGTGAGTCACCCGGTCGCCATCCATGACCACATCGGAGAAGAAGGTATAGTAGAGGACCCGGACACCGGTCTCCTCGGCCATCTCGTCCAATACAGTCTTGAGCCCCTCGACTTCGAAATCTACGTTGGAAACATCCGTGACCCCCACTCGCCGTTCCGTGATGCGTTCGACGATCTCCCAGGGAACGCCTCCGACGACACGTTCACGTGGATTCTTCCAGCTCGAGTATTGACACATGTGGCCGTGGCCACCCGCCGTCGCGACTCCGCCTAGGCAGTTGAACTGCTCCACCAGCATCACATCCACGCCCATGCGCGCAGCGGAGAACGCGGCACAGGTGCCGGCTGGGCCGCCGCCTACCACCAATAGGTCCGTATCGTATGCGACGGGGATCTCGTCCGTCATCCGAATGGTATTCATCTTTCTCCTCCTTCCAATAGCTTCGGTCGTACAGTCGAGGCGGGTGTGCCGGGCATGCCGGTGTTATAATTGTAGGGAACCGGGTTTCTACCGTCTGCAGGCCGGGGACGCCGCTCGCCGCCGAACCCGGGCTGTACCGGACGGCTGCTCCACTCTCGCCTGCTCCACATCGGCCCGCGGAACGGGTCTCTCGTATCGTCCATGACCGCGAGGAGTGCCTCGTGCAGGGTCTCGGCAATGCCGGAACATGCCGGATCTGATATCAGATTGGTCAACTCGCCGGGGTCTTCCTCCAGGTCGTACAACTCATCGGCATAGTCCAGGTTTATGGTGAGTTTCCATCGCGACGAGACGATCGACCTGATCGGTATGTGCCCGAACCAATCGTCATGGGTCACGCTGAACCGCTGGAACCCGCAGACGACATGATCCCTGACACACTCATCCACATGTAGCATCGGTGACTGATCGAAGCCCTGCAGAATCGGCGGAGGCGTGATACCGGCCAGACTGAGACAGGTCGGAATCACATCGAGGTGAGAGACGAGACTCTCAGGTTCCGCGCCGGCAGGAAGACCGAGTCCCCGGAAGATGAGAGGCACCCTCATGACCTCCTCGTAGAGTGCCGGTCCCTTGCCGTCAAGGCCGTGGGCTCCCATATAGTGACCGTGATCGGAGGTAAAGATCGCCAGAGTATTCTCCCGGTCATACTCATCTGCGGCGGCGACAACACGGCCGATCTCATCGTCGACGAAGCTCGTGGCGCCGAAGTAGAGCTGTTGCGTCAATCCGGCCGGATCGAACGAGAAGCGCTCCGCCCACTCACGGTGATACCGCGGCTTGTCTTCCATGGAGTCGGCGTGGTTCGACGGAAGGGGGTGCCGATGATCCTCATACATCCTGTGAAAGGGCGGCGGGCAGACGCTGGGGCCGTGGGGTTCATCGTATGAGACCACCAGCAGATAGGGTGTCTCGGGATCGTTGACGGCATGATTACGGATGAACCGACGGGCCAACTCGGTGTTTCTCCCGGCCCACGTCCAATCGCGGGTGACGCCGAACTTCTCTATCGCCTCGGCCGATCGCAGACCGGAACGCCACATCCCGCGTTCGTCCGCCGACAGGTCTTCCAGATAGTTTCGTCCGTCGTACCAGTATCTCGGATTCCAGCCGGACGGACAGTTTCCGGTGCCGAAATAGTCCGTACCGTCGAGGTGCCACTTGCCCACATACGCTGTGACATAACCGGATTCCCGAAAAAACTGCCCCATCGTCCGTACGTTGGTCCCCAAAGGTAGATCGTTGCTCCATGCTCCCGCGTTCTGTGGGTAGAGCCCGGTGAACAGTCCAGCCCGTGCAGGAGTGCAGAGCGGACAGGTAGTATAGGCTCGTTTGCAATTGATGCCTTGCGCCGCCAACCGGTCGATGTTGGGGGTACTGAAGCCGCGCTCCCCCGCCTCTCCCAACAGGTTGGGTCCCTGGCTATCGGTGATGAATAGAAGTATATTCGGTCTCATTCTCCTCCGCCTTATTGGGATCCAGGACGCCGTTCTGCAGTAGCCTGTCTTGCAGGAGTTCGATATCGATCTCTTCAGGCGGTGTATCGGTCCTCGCACTCAAGGCCGCCGCGATACCGGCCGCCTGGCCGATATTGGCACAGATCGGCATCACCCGATAATTCGAATGGGCCATATGAGTGCCGCTGATATTCCGTCCGGCAAGCAGCAGGTTCTTCACACCCCGCGGCAGGAGACAGCGATAGGGAATGGTATACCCCCGTCGCTGAGGAAACTTCTTTTGCGCCCCGGTTGCGTCCAACCCCGCCCCACTGATATTGTGGACATCGAAGTTAAAGTGTGCGAAGGAGACGACCCAGTCATCGAAGATCCTGGCCTCGAGGATGTCGTCTTTCGTGAGTGTGTACTCTCCGCGGAAGTGGCGGGTCTCTCGAATCCCGATGTAGTTGGCCGTGTCAATTACATAGCACCGCTCGAACCCCGGCACCGTCGTGCGCAGGAACTCCACAATCCGTTCGATCTGTCGCCGGGCATCGACGTGCGCCTTGGTGAGATCCTCGGCATTGGTGCCGTCTACATCGATGATATTGGTCATGTTGCAGGTGACCACCCCAGGCAAAGTGGTCCGATAGAGGAGGACATGCCCCAAGGGGTGCGGTAACCGCGCACGACCGAGATCCTGTATGCCGCCACCGGATATCGCCATGTTGCTCTCGAAGCCACCCGGAAACACCGCCTTGTCCGTGTCGACGCCGGCCACCTTGAACATCAGGGACATCGGCTGCATCTTGCCGTCCTCTTCGCGACCCTTGGTAAACGGAACCCCCGCCTTGCAGGCGACATCGCCGTCTCCGGTGGCATCGATACACATCTTTGCGTGGAAGACCTCCCGACCAGATTTACTCTCGGTAATGATGCCCTGTAGGCGGTCATCTTCCATGACCACGTCGGCGATGAAGGTGTAGAGACGCAAGTGTACCCCGGCATCTTCCAGCATATCGAGATAGACAGTTTTCAGTCTCTCCGGATTGATGGTTTGCCGATAGCCCGACCATGCCTCAAGCATCGACTCATCGGCGTCGTTGGATTTTTCGAGTATCTCCTCGTAGATGCCGCCTTTGGTCCGGCCGGTCCAGTGACTCATGAGCCCGACGGTAGACACACCGCCGACATCCCCGAACTGCTCGATGAGTAGGGTATCCGCCCCTTCCCGGGCCGCGGAGAGGGCGGCACCGATTCCGGCCGGCCCCGCCCCGGCGACGATGACATCATATTCACCCGACACCGGCAGGTCTCGGGCAGGTTCTCGGTAGGTTGTCATAGAAACTCCTCTCAGGCTGTGGTTCGAGATAATCGCCTAGTAAAAAGAAGGGGGGGATGGCCGGTATTCGCACATCCCCCCTTCAATAGTCACGATTTGATGGATCAGTTGATGATTCCGAGGGCCTTCAACTGAGTCTCGGCGGCCTCTTTGTAGGTCGTATAGTCGAACGTAGTGTTGAGAGTTTTGATGAAATCATCGTACTCAGAGAGATCCCGGTTTCCATACATGAACTTCAAGATCTCCTCATTGAGATAACGGTTCGCATCGGCATGGTTGTAGCCCTTAGGAATATCGATTCCGTTGTTAAGGCTCTCGATCTTCGGCGCGTTGCCGTTGGCCTCGATCTCGTCGGCCGCATAGCTGAACTTCGTCATCAGATACTCGACTTCCTTGCGTCCGCCGAACTGATACACCCAGAAGTAGGTCCCATCCTGAAAGAGTTGCTCGGTCGCCACGATGGTACCGTTATCGACGGTGTAGTGAGTACCTTCGAGCCCGAAGCTGGTCAGCCGATATCCGGGTTCTGAGGCACAGTAGTCAACTATTTCAAGTACCTTGTCACGCCTTGCCGCATCCTTCTCCAAGACCGAAGGCACCGAGTAGTAGATTCTGGCTCCTAACGTGCTGTGCACGCCGTTGAGTTGATCACCATGCGGACCGATGGGTGGATCGATGCGCAACCATTCTGAATCAGGATTGACCGAGTTCAGCTCTTTCGCGAAATTCGGCTTCCGCATGGCGGGCCACGAACTCCACACCAAGCCCACCATCTGCTGGGCCATCTTCTGCCGTACCTCGGCATCCTTCTTGATCGCGATGATGTTGGGATCGACGACACCGGAGGCGAGGAAGTCCTTCAACCAGGCGATGGCTTCCTTCGACCGTTCCGACTCGTGGGACACCATCAGCTTTCCATCCTGTACAAACAGGTCACCGGGTCGACCGACGCCGAATGCGGTGAAAAAGGTCGCCAGTCCGCCTTGCCCGTTGGCGGAAAAACCGTAGGTGTCTTTCTTGCCGTTTCCGTCGGGATCCTGCTCGGTGAATGCCTTGCAGACGGCCATATACTCGTCCAGGGTCTCCGGCACATCCAGGCCGAGTTTATCGAGCCAGTCCTTCCGGATATAATAGGCACCATAGTTGATTCCCAGGTTCGTCGCCATGGCATAACGATTCCCTTCCAGAACACCGAGTTTCTCGGCATCGGGATTCATCTTCAGGAAGTGAGGAATCTGCGAATCGTAGGGCGATATATTCATCAACACGCCGTCGTTTGCGTACTGCACGAAATAGGATCGCCCCGGGTTCGCGAAACAATCAGGATAGTTGCCCCCGGCGATGCGCACGTTCACCTGTTGTGCGTATTCTGTCGCGACACCGGTCAGGGTCAGATTGATATTGAGCGCCTCGTTCAACCCCTGCAGGATCACGTCTTCTGCCGGATCAGGGATCAAGGCATTCCCGATCCCGCGCATGAACTCGATATCCATCGGTGCATCCGTATCACCGCCACCGGCCTGCTGTCCGGTTGCCCATACCACGCCGGCAAGGCAGAACAGGCAGAGAAGTACTGTCAGTTTCTTCATTTGAACCTCCATTCGTTTTCTTCTATGACGCATTATAGATTTTACGTCACAATATCTTTTCTCCGGCTTAGCCGGGAAAGACCTTGGCAACTATCCCTTCACCGATCCGAGCAGCACTCCCTTTACAAAATACTTCTGGAGGAAGGGATAGACGCAGATGATCGGAAGTGCCGCAAACACCACCGCCGCCATCTGCATGGTCTGAGTCGGCAAGGCATCGTCGACATTTACGTTCTCTAATCCCTCACTCTGCAGCAGGATACCCCGCAAGACGACCTGCAGCGGTTTGAGATCGCGTCGGGTCACGTAGAAGATGGCCTGAAAAAATTCGTTCCAGTGACCAACCGCATAGAAAAGACTAATGGTGGCGATAACCGGCATCGAAAGCGGCAGCACCAGACGGCCCAGTATCAGCCACTCCCCCGCTCCGTCCATCCGGGCACTTTCGAAAATCTCATTCGGCAGGTTCTGGAAGAAGCTCTTCATGATCATAGTGTTGTAGGCCCACACCACGTTGGGGATGATCATCGCCCAGATTGTGTCCAGGAGCCCTACGTTACGAACCACCAGGTAGGTGGGGATGAGACCGCCGTTGAACAGCATGGTGAATATGATGTAGAAGAGAAAGTATCGCTGTCCCGGCAGTTCTTTCCGCGAAAGCGGATAAGCCAGCAGGGTCGTCAATATCATGTTACAGGTTGTTCCCAGTATCGTGAGTATGACCGTCAACCGAAAGGCCCGGGGCATGTCGGAGGCGTTGAGCATAAATTTATACGCCGCGAAGGTGAATTTCCTCGGAATTAGGATAAATCCGCCGTTTCGAAAAACCTCGGTTATCGGCGTGAGTGATACCGAGAGCACGAAGAGTAAGGGAAATACGCAGACGAAACCTACGAGGAAGAGAACGGTGTACGCTACGATCAGGAATACCCGATCGCTGTACGATTCGCGGATTGATTTTCTGGGAAAGAGCAGCTGCAGCAGTCTGTTTCGCGTTTCTACCATACGTTCTCTCCCCAGGTCTTGGCCAGTGCATTGGTCGACAAAATCAGGATCAGGCCGATCCCCGACTTGAACAGGCCGACCGCCGAGGCCAGAGAGAAGTTCAGCTGTTCGAGACCGGTTCTATACACCCATGTGTCGAGGATATCCCCCACCGAGTATACGAGTGGGTTATACATGACGTAGATCTGCTCGAATCCTGCATTCATCATGCGGCCCAGACGAAGAATCAGAAGCAGTATAATTACGCTGCGGATATTCGGGATGGTGATGTGCCACATCATACCCATCCGAGTGCACCCGTCTATTCTACCCGAATCATATAAACTCGGGTCGATGCCGGCGATGGCCGCCAGATATATAATGGCACCCCATCCGGTGTCCTTCCAGATCGCGCTGATGACCACCAAGGGCCGGAACCAACGCTCCGAGATCAGGAAGGGTATCGTCCCGGCTCCACTCTCTCGGAGCACCCGGTTGATAAGACCCAAGTCCTCCGAGAGGAACGCCACCAGAATGCCCTGGATGATGACCCAGGACAGGAAATGGGGCATATAACTCAGGGACTGAATGCCTCTCTTAAACCAAATGGTAGAGATCTCGTTGAGGAGCAGTGCCAGCACAATCGGTGGGATCATGCCGAAGATCAATTTATAGAAACTGATCAGCATGGTATTTCGGATCAATTGCACGAAATAGGGCGAACGAAAAAACATCAGAAAGTGTCTTCCCAGCGGTTTCGCCCAGGGGCTGTCCATCATGCCCTTCATCACGTTGAAATCCTTGAAGGAGATGACGACTCCATACATCGGGATATAACGAAAGATGAAGAAGTAGAGCAGCGCCGGAAACATCATTATATAAAAAGGTATGTATCGCCGGAAACGATCTCCGCTTATCATTGGATCTCCTAGTCACTGGTTCAGTCTGATGATACGTGGTGATTTCCGAGTTGTATATGCGGTATTTTTGTGATTATGTCATATTTTATGACATATTTCCGATCGGTAAGGGTAGAATGAGGGAGATCGACGTTCCCTCACCCCAGGAACTGGAGATACGGAAGTCGCAGGACTGCCCATAATGAAGCTTGATTCTGTCATGGATATTCTTGAGTCCGATGCCGGTGAACGTATCCCGAGAGGAGGAACGTTTACTCCGGTCTGTCCTGCCACGAGCTCGTTTCATCATGTCAAGAAGCTCCTCGACCTTCTCGGGTTTCATACCAAGCCCGTTGTCGGCCACCGTGAGTCGAAGTGTTTTAGAGACCTTTTCGGCGCGAATCGTAACCGTCCCCGGTCTTCCGGTAGGGATGATACCGTGGAAGATCGCATTCTCCACCAGCGGTTGAAGAAGCAGAGAGGGAACCTCTATATCCAATAACTCCTCGGGGATCACATACTCCAGCCGGATAATGTCGTCATACCGTGTATTCTGAATCAAAACATATGCGTCTAGAATGGAGACCGTCTCTCTGAGAGGCACTTCCTCCTGAAAATGGTCGAAGGAGTGACGAAGGAGATCCACGAGTGCATAGATTGTAGCCTGTACCTTATCGGTCCTGTACCGCTTGGCCAGGGAGTTGATGCAGGTCAGGGTATTGTACAGGAAGTGAGGACCGATCTGACTCTGAAGCATACGCCATTCGAAATCATTCTTCTCGATAGTCAACTGGTTGATGCGATCCATCAATGCGTTGTAGCTCCGGACCAATTCGGACAGTTCGTGTCGGTATGTGTTTGGAATAGGCACCATCTGGTGCAGGCTGGTAACACGGTCCATCGATGTGCTGAGCCTGCGGATCGGGTTTGTGATGATGTAACTCGCAATAAACGAGACTACGAGCAGGATAATGAATAACAGCAGTCCGATGCGAAGGTAATCGGTCAGCAAGACGTCCAGTTCCTCGTTAAATGACTTCGGATCTATCAATACATGTATGTTCCACTTGAATACGTTGTCGTCAGATCGTAATACAATCGTATTTTTGCCGGTGACAGCAACACTGCCGGTATTGTCCTTGATTGCATACAGCTCCCGTTGCAGCCGATCGGTTATAGTAAGAGGGTACAGTCGCGGCCTGAAGGGGGTCATGGGATTCGAGGGATCGAACATCAGGCAGTTTCCGTCCTGTGAGGTGATGACCACGGTTCGGCCCTCCGAATAGAGGAGTCCGCTCAATACGGCGAAGAGGGTATCCAAATCGACATCGACAGCGACGACTCCGGGATTGATATGCAACATGAATGTGACGGTTACTCCGGAGACAGGACTGAGGTAACGATCGGTCCATAGCAGGCCGTCGCCTTGGCTATCGAAGATTGGAAAACGCTCTCGGGATAGCACGCTGAAAATATCGTATTCCGCCTGTTCGCTGGCGATTACCTCTCCATCCGGCCTCCGAACGTAGAGAGTCTTGAATACCGCGGGATTTGTCATTCGGATCTCATAGATCGTCTCTCTGGCCTTATCTATATCCTCGGTAAATAATGCCTGATTCGTCTTCATGTACAGACAGAGATTACGAATGTTGTCGCCGTAGAGATCCAGGTACCTGTTCGATTGTTCGATCAGAAGGCCGGCCTCATCGAGAATCTGTCCCCGCAGGATGTTTCGACCGGTCTGAAAGGACGACCACGATAAGAGAGAGAAGAGTGCAAAGGTAATGATAAAATAGACGAGAAACTGTCTACCGGCCAATCCGAATTTCAATTTCATACTAGTGGTATTCTTGATATTCCTTCGGTGATCGTCCGGTAATCCGTTTGAAGAGAGAAGAAAAATAGCGGTAACTGGGAAATCCGACTCTCTCCGCGACCTCGTATACCTTCATCTCCGACGAACGCAGGAGTGATATGGCCGCATCGATTCGGATGTCGGTGAGATATTCGTGGAAACTCATATCTGTCTGCTCCTTGAAGAGGCGCGATAGATAGGCGGAACTGAGTCCGACATACTCGGCGACCTGCAGGAGGGTCACGGGTTCCGGATAATGTTCGCGGAGATATCGGATACATCTCCGAATTTCGCTTCGCAGGTTTTTCCCCGAAGAATCGACCGTCTCCTCCTGCTGCAACTCCCTCACCAGGAGAGAGACCAATTCGTTGAGGCTGGCGGTGGCGGAGATCTTCATCAGAAAACGATCCTCTCCCTGGAGGTCGAAACGCCGCATCCATCGCTGACGCCACGCCACGGCGAGAGTCTTGATCTGATCCGGCCGATACCGTGTTCTACCGACCGTTGCGATGAAGTCGTGGGACAGATAGGCAATGAGTTCTTTCGTGGATTCCTCCAGTCGCTCGATAGTTCGATTCAGTCCGTCCCAGCATACATCGTCCAATTCGGCCATCTCTTGAGGACGGCCTTCGAAGATGACCCGATGCCTGTCGTAAAAGCTTTGGTCCTTCCATGCATCGAAACGTGCACATGTATCCCGCAAATCGTGATTCGTGGTGATGGTTCCGTTCATTATTCCGATGAGCCGGAAATCGCTGCTGAGGAAGCCGAGAGAGTCGTTCAACATCTCGTGGAGGGTTGTGAGACCGTCGCGCAGATACTGCTTCGCATCGATGCTGTGCGCTAGGAAGACCGAATACACCCCGTCTATGGGTGAGAACCATTGATCGGACTGAATGATAAGAAAGCGGATTATCTCTCTATTAATGAAGAGGTAGTCTTGACGACCGGAAATCAGCTGGATCGAAACCATGCCGGCCGGCAGTTTTGCATGTTTCTCCTGGAGGTCGTCGGTGAGAATTTTGTGTATCTCCGAGGTGCGCTCCCAGTACCGATCCAGTTGTGTATTGCGAGTACCGGCCTGTTGTTCGGCGAGTTTCCGCCTCGCCTTGTCGACCGCCTCCCGCAAATCCGCCTCTCGATAGGCGGCTTTCATGAGGTAATCTACCGCCCCAAGCCGTAGGGCTTTCTGCGCATATGAAAAATCGGCGTGGCAGGTCAGGATGATACACTGTGTCGTATCGGTTATCTGTTGCAATCGGGTAATGAACTCGATTCCGTCCATCACCGGCATGGTGAGATCCACTAACGCGATGTCCGGCGTCAACTCTGCGCAGAAATCCAGTGCCTCCCGGCCGTTGGCCGCCTCACCGACGACCATCGCCCCCACGCTTTCCCACGGGAACTGCGCCAACTCATCGCGGATCGGTTTCTCGTCTTCGACTATCAGGATATTGAGAATAGTGTCTTCCATCTCATCCTATCTCGCGTGAATTTCAAGGGCAGTTAGGACGCTTTCAGAAATCATCTGCCGTAATGACCGTATCGATAAACGATGATATATAATAGTAGGACGCATACTGCAGTGCAACCCGTCATCCGGGTCTATCGGATCATCCCATCGGCATCCAATATGCGATTGTATAATATAGGAGAACGATAACTATGGAAGAATTATTCCCATACTTCAATGGATTCACCTATTCCGACGCCTTCCCACACAAGGAGGGTATCACCCGCCGTGATCCGAGCTCGGTGATTCGTGCCGGTGATCTCTACTACGTCTGGTACTCCAGGACGCCCCATTCGGCTGGAGGTCACCGATTGCACAGCCGCTATCCGTCCGACAGTGCCTCCCCCGCCTCCTCGAGAATTCTCGCGCCGTTAGTATAGAATATGTTCTCCCGGTCCTTCTCGGTGATCCGAGAATAGCGGACACACCCGATACAATAGGCCTGGTCGAACCAGGGCAGGTCCGTGCCGAAGAGAACCTTCTCCGATCCGGCGGTCTTCACCATGGTCTCCACGGCGCCGTCTAGCGCGTAGGTGGCGGTGAGTTCACAGTACACGTTGTCGTGGTCCCTGGCCAACTCCGCAAAGCGGGCGTACTCGGAAAACCCGCTGTGCCCCATGAGAAATGGAAAGGCGGAATACCTCTCGGCTACCGCCCTGCAGTTGTCGAAGCCGCAGTAGCGGTCGCCCGTCCAGGTGTGCATCAGCACCGGAATGCCATGCTCCTCGGCGTAGTCCAGCACGTAGGCATAGTGTGGTCCGTCGATCGGGTACTGATGATAGGAGGAGAGGAACTTGAACCCGACGAACAGGTCCCGGTGCTTTTCGAACAGCTCGATCTCGTGTCGATGTTTTTCGAAACGGTGCGGATGGATCACCCAGTAGCCCCTGAACCGCCCCCCGGACTCCCGCAGCGCCGGCAGGGTTCCGTTCAGGTTGCCCTCCGGGCTGAACAGGGCCCGATGAGACGAGAGCACCGTCACCTCGACGCCGTGCCGGTCCATCTCTCCGATCATCCCGGCCGTGTCCGCCCGGAAGAACTTGAACCCGTACATCGGGCCGTAGTGGCCGTGCATGTCTATGATCTTCACGATGGCTTCTCCCTATTCAGCAGCCCGAGCATGTTACCCTCGGCGATGGCCTCCCGATCCGCTTCGCTGATATCCAACCTGGCGAGGAACTCGACCGCGCCGCCTGGATTAAGGGTCGGATACCCGGAGCCGAACACGAACCGCCCGGCACCATACTTCTCGACCGTCGCCTGCACCGCCCCGCTCACGTGATAACCGGAGGTGCAGACGACGAGGTTCGGGAAGGCGTCGAAGAGGGGCCATGTGTAGCGCTCCAGTCCCCAGGCCGGCCGGTTCACGCTCACCAGCATCACCAGTTCCGGGGCGATAGAGAGGATGCGCCCGACGGTGACAAGGTCGTCATCGGAGGCCAGGGGATACAGCAGGGGAATCTTCGAGGCCGCGAGGGCCTCGAGCAGGGGCCGGGAAAAGACCGGCTCCTCCAGCGGCAGCCGCATCTTCGGAGCCCAGGAGACCATCTTCACCCCGGAATCAGCCAACACGGCCGGAATCCGCTCAGGCGGCGGGAACTCACCGGTCCGGAAGGGGAGCAGCGTCCACACCGGCATGAGCCGGTCGCTGCCGGCACAGTACTCGACGATCCACCGATTCCCATCCTCCGCCGACCAGTGTTCCTGCAGGGCCCCCCGGACCAGCGCCCGATCGATGCCGAAGAAGTCCAGGAACTCAACGGCCCCCTCCGGCGTGGTGGTGTCGAACCGGGCCGGACGCCGGCCCGGCCCCACCAGCAGGTTGGCGTCAAGCAAGCGCATGGTCCACCTTCCGGATCGCCTCCGCCACCAGCTCCGCCTGCCCTTCGGACCAGTGCTGGTTGATCCCGATGGTGATGCTCCGTCCCAGGAGTTCCAGGGTCTTCGGCAGCATATCCTTGGAGTACTCGATCTCCCGGTGGGCGGCGGTCCAGGGCCATCCGGTGTGATCGCTGGTACGCTTCTCCATCACATAGTCCCAGTGCCGGTAGATGTGACGGTCCGGAATGGTCTTATCGAAGATGGTGCCGTTCTTCACACCCTCGGCGTTGAGGGCCGCACTGAAGCGCTTGGCCGTGTCGGCGTCGGGCAGAAAGAAACAGAAGATGGTGCCGATGTCGCCGTCCTCACAGCGAATCGCCTGAGGCTGCACCAGCGCGCACTCCTCCGTCCCCCTGCGCAGGGTCCGTTTCACCGTGCGGCAGGCCGCCACTAAACCTTGCATCCGGGAGAACTGCACCAGCCCGAGTGCGGCCCGGAGCTCGCACATCCGGTAGTTCTCACCGGCGAAACTCTCCCACTCCTCGTCCTCCCGCCAGAACTGCATGGCAGAATCGTGCTTGATGGCCGCGCGTTTGAACACGTCAAGGCTGTTGGTGGTGATGATGCCGCCCTCCCCGGCGGTGATCACCTTGTAGTGCTGCAGGCTGAATGCCCCGGCGTCGCCGATCGATCCGAGCACCCTGCCCTTGTAGGAGGCTCCGTTGGCCTGGGCCACATCCTCGAGGACCCGCAGATCGTGTTTCTTGGCGATCCCCATGATCGGGTCCATGTCCGCCGGAGTCCCGCGCATGTGCACCGGAATCACCGCCCTGGTGTAGGGAGTGATGCGCCTCTCGATGTCCGCGGGGTCGATGGTAAGGGAGTCGTCCACCTCGGCCAGGATCGGGATGGCACCCACGGTCAAACAGGCCGACGCGGTGGCGATGTAGGTGTACCCCGGGACGATCACTTCGTCGCCGGAGCCGATTCCGAGACCCACCAGCGCCGCGATCAGCGCGCAGGTTCCCCCTCCTCCGACGGCCAGGGCGTACTCCACCCCGCACAGCTCCCGATATGCCTTCTCCAACTGAGTCGACTCGCTTACCTCTTCGTCGTTCAGGAAGCGGAAGATGGTACGGCGCCGCAACACCGCGTCCACCGCCTTCCGTTCCTCCTCCCCGATATCAAGGACTCCGTGCAGAGACTGGGGCAGCGGATCGGTCAGCACCGGAGTGCCTCCGTCGATCGCCAGTTTCTCTTTCGTCGTCTGTTCTGCAGCCATGTAGACCTCCTCGTGGTATTCGGCTCTATTATACCACCGATCGGAATTCCTGTGTCCGGCACGGCATGACCGGCATTGCCCTCGATTGACACGTATCGATCTCAGGTAATCACTCTATGGAGCCATCGGCTTTCTCATGTTGGTACAAGCGGTGCACGGGGAATACGCCGGGACAGGTTGGCGCGACATGATGATGGCCAGATATAGAAATGCCTAGCTCAGAATAGATGCAGAGTATCCAACCCTCCCGTACAACATCTTAAACAATATCATCAATAGTACTCTTTAGATAACTATTGATTACACCTTCAGAAAGTACTATGTTAGAATTTACGATAGTAGCGACAGAGGAGAAGACGGTGAGGACGATAACCGCAAATGATTTGAAGAAACACGGGATACACTATGTCGGAGATGAAGAGACACTGGTTACGTATCGCGGAAAACCGAAATACCTGATCATCCCCGAGTCTTTGATAGAGGAATACGAAAACATCAGGCTCGAAAAGGCGGTGGAGAGCGTCTATGCGGACATAGAGGCCGGGAGGTATACGACGGATCTCGATGCACATTTTGAGGAACTGGACGATGTATGAGGTCATCCTGACCGATTCATATCGCAAGAAGGCAGTCAAATTCATACGCCAACACCCGGAACTAAAAAAACGATACATCAATACATTCAGACTATTGGCCGCAGACCCATTCAATTCGACGCTGGACCCGAAAAAGATGAACGGTCACGAAAACCGTTATCGGATAAAGCTGTCCCATCATTCCCGCATCGTCCTCGAGATCATAGTATCAGAACACCGTATCATATCGATCAGTATCGGAACACGTGAAGACATCTATTGAGAGGCGATGCCCAAACCACAATCGATCATGGCGCGGCGATCTTCAAACGAATGCCGTTCTTTTCCGAAAAGGGCTCAGCACTCTCTATGACCGAACTGCACCAGGTTTCGTTCCCCACGGCTGAAGAGCATGCCGACCTCTACGACCCTCTTTCCCGGATCGCCTAGATATTTCTGCGCATAGTTCCTTGTTCGGAGCTGCTCCAGTGCCAAGTTCGGCTTCGCATCCCAATCCACATCCGCGCCGTCTACGACCTTGATCTCCATGACACAGATTGTAGTCTCCAACATCACCGTCAGATCCGCCTGGCCGTGGTTGGATGTGTCTTCAGGAATGACCGTACAGGTAGCGGAGGTAAAAAACGCATAGAGCACCGAGGCATAGTAGCCTTCAAAATCTGCGATGTCGTTATTCGTGAAGTTCCGCCAGGGGATACTCGAGAAGAGACGCCGGATCGCCTGTCCGAGTCCGGGCATGTCGGCAGCCAGGAGGGCGTCGTAGGCGGCAAGCTGATGCCGTGCACGATCTTCGCGTAGATCCGTATAGCCGGAAAAAAACGAATTACTCAACGCCCTCCGCACCTCCATGTTCGGAATCTTGAGGGTGAAAAACGTGTCCTCCAGCCTGCGGAAGGTCCTCTCGACGGTTAAATATCCGGTTTGAAACAGAAACACCACCGGCGGGATCCTCTCCAACTCGAAGGATGAGAATTGGTCTTCACTGATTTCGAGATTCTCCAACTCCGGCAGAAAAAACCGCTCCCGTTGCAGCAGCTTGATGAGAAACGAAGGAGTGCCGGTCTCGAACCAATAGTTGCGGTATACCCGCCCCTTCTGAAGGAAAAGGAGGATGTCGAAGGGGTTGTACACCGGCTCCCCCATGAAACTGTAGCCGTTATACCATCGCCGCAACTCATTCTTGTCTACTTCGGATAGATGCTCCGCAAATACCGTTTCCAGATCACGCTGGGTGTATCCGCAGAGAGTAGCCGCCGCCGAATCGAGGCTAAGGTCGTTCAGGTTGTTGATACCGCTGAATATACTCACCTTGCCGAACTTACTGACCCCGGTAAGAAAGACGAACTGCAGGTATTCATCCACCTCCTTGATACAGGAATAGAAGTCTTTCAGGAGATCACGCATCTCCTCGGCTTTCGGAAGATCGTCGATGTGATCGAGGATGGGCTTATCGTACTCATCCACAAGGACCACGACGGGCATGCCGGCGGTTTCGGACAGGGATCGAATCAACTCATTGAATCGATTCGCCACGCCGCCGGTCGTCAGGGTGATGCCGTGCTCCCCGGCATACCGGTCGAACAACGGCAGGAGCTTGCCGTCCAGTTCCTGCCGGCTACTCAGTGTTCCCCCGGCCAGATCGATCTTGACGACCGGATACTTCTTCGACCAATCCCATCGGTCATGAATCGACAGCTCCCGGAACAGTTCTTCGTTCCCCTCGAACAGCTCCTTGAAGGTATCCACCAGGAGGCTCTTCCCGAAGCGACGAGGCCGGGCAAGGAAATAACGGCCGGGTTTACTCACCCACGGATAGATGATCCCGGTCTTGTCGACATAGACCATGTCGTGTTCGCGGATCATCTTGAGATTGCTGATGCCGATGGGCAGGGATTTCATCGTATTCTCCTAGGATGAGTGTATAGCCTTGCACCAAGAGGGTCAAACCTATATCTTGAACAAGGAGGATCTATAATGAGAGCACTAGCGTCGGTACAACGAATCCGCAAGCTGGAACCGATCCCGAAGGCCGACAGGATCGAGAAGGCGTCCATACTCGGGTGGCACTGTGTCGTGAAGAAGGGCGAGTTCGAGGAGGGTGACCTCTGTGTCTACTTCGAGATCGATTCGGTCCTTCCCGAGCTGCCGGAATTCGAGTTCCTGCGGGACAAGAAATTCCGCGTGAAGACGGTACGCCTGCGGGGCGTGTTGTCTCAGGGGTTGGCGGTCCCCTTAGGAGTATTGCCGCAAGACAGACAATACGAAGAAGACGACGACGTCACCGAGGTATTGGGGGTGAAGAAATACGAGCCGGAGATACCGGCCCAACTCCAGGCGGAGATGCGGGCTCCCTTCCCCGCCCGGATACCCAAGACCGACGAGACGCGCATCCAGACCAATCCGGAGGAGATCATCGCGGAGTTCTCCGGAAAGCGCGTGTATATTACCGAGAAACTCGACGGAAGCTCCGCGACCTATGCGGCCATAGACGGCGACGTGCATGTATGCAGCCGGAATCGCTCCCTGGTAGAGGATTATGAATCGACCTACTGGATGCTGTATCGTGAACTTCGCCTAGATGAGGTGCTACGAAACCATGACAACCTGGCCATACAGGGTGAGGTCTGCGGCCCGGGAATACAGAAGAATCCGCTCATGTTGAAGAGTCCGCGGCTCTTCGTCTTCGACGTGTACGATATCGACAAGAAGCGCTACTACGGGTATCACGACCTCATCGGGTTCTGCAAGCTGCATACCCTTCCGACGGTTCCGCTGTGTGAGGAGCGAATCTTCGACTTCGAAACCCTCGACTCCCTCCTCGACTACGCCAAGGGAACCTACGAATCCGGCAAGACCCGCGAAGGCATTGTCATCCGCACCGTGCCTGCGGAGTACTCACAGGCGCTGAATGGCCGTGCATCGTTCAAGGTGATCAATAACGAGTATCTGTTGGAGGAGGAATAATGCAATACACCGCCGCGGCACTGGTAGCACTGGGAAACAAGAGCGTTTTTCGAAAATATGAAACATAGTGTGTTACCGATTCTGTCGGTCATATGTATTCTCTCCTGTCCGGCATCCGGATGCAGCCAGGCGCCGATTATCATAGGATACTCCGCCCGGATTACCGGGGTGGGGTCTGATATCGGGGTGGACGGCCGCAATGGGGCCGCCTTCGCCGTGGAGACGATAAACAGCCGGGGCGGGATGGCAGGGAGAGAGCTTCGCCTGATAAGCATAGACGATGGGACAAGCCCGGAAGAAGCGGCAGCCGCCGACAGGGAGCTGGTAAAGAACGGTGCTGTCGCCATTATTGGTCATATAACCAGTACAAAAACCCTGGCAGCCCTCCCTTTCCTTGAAGAGGAGGGGATTCCGATGGTCGCTCCGGTGGCATCGAGTCCGAAACTTGAGGGGGCCGGCTCGATTCTCTACAGAATGAACAGTTCATCCTCCCGGTCCGCCAGGGCCATGGCGACATACGCAAAAGATGAGTTGGGATGTGCAGTGATCATCCCGGTTCTCGATCAGGACAACGAGATCTTCGGTTCGTCGTTTTCCGGCGATTTCGGCTCGGAATTCTCTCGAAAAGGGGGAATCTACCTCGAACCGGTCTGGTTTTCATCCCGCAATCTGGTGGATTGGGGCGGTACGGTGGAAGCGGTGAGCGCGACCGACGCAACGGGCATTCTGATTCTTGCCTCTCCCGCGGACGCGGCCTCCTTTGCCAATGCAGTTGCCGGCGAATACTGCCTCTTCTCTTCGGGATGGGCCTATACCGACACATTGTTGCGTTTCGGGGGGAAGGCCGTGGAGAACATGATCTTTGCCGACACCTTCACCGAAGCACTGAGCGGCGATCCGAAGTACAGCGCCTTTGAAGAGGCGTACCTCCGGCGCTTCGGGAAAAACCCTTCCTTCGCTTCAATCCAGGCATATGACGCGGTTCTCTTCATTGCCGGGGGGCTGGAGATGGCCGAAGAAAGAGATCTGCACCTACGGGAGGCCTTGGGCGCCATCCGTAAATTTCAGGGGGCCTATTGTGAGATAGAACTTACCGAGACGGGAGAAGCCCTGCGGCCGGTTTTCATCTCCAGTATAACCGACGGCGCTTTTATCACGGTAAAGGAGATACCAATCAAATCGGGAATGGAAGACCGATAGACACCATGGAAAAAACACCTCCTCTGTTAGGCATCCTCCGGAAGCGTGTCCTGCCCTATCTGCTTTTTGGGATGGTTTTTTCCATCGGTATTATGGCTCCCTTCCAGTTTTTCTCCTTCCTCCGCTTTCACCAGGAGAAGCAGCGAGAGCTCACCACCTCCATCAGCACCTCGATACTCCAATACCTCAATAACGCGGATACTGCGATGCGCTACCTAACCGATACCGGTTTTGACCACATCGGTGATCGCCTATCGCCCTTCATTGATCACTTCCGATATTTTGACCGCCTGATAGCAGCAGATATGGACGGTACGGTACTCCGTGCCGCCCCGGAATCAAGCACATTTCCGGATATCTCAAACATGGTTTCCGAGATACAACCGTCACCCCTGTATTTGAGTTATTTTTCTTCTTCCTTCATCAGCCCCGATACGGGGAAGCTGACCATCAATACGGTTCTTCCAATCTCCGGGCAGGGGTATCTCATCGGCGAGCTGAATCTCGACTTCCTGCAGGAACAGATTTTCAAAACCGTCGACCAGGCGTTGGGAAGCTGTATTTTCCTCACGGACCGGTTCGGCAACATGCTAATCCATCCGGAAAGCAAACTGGTGAAAGAACAGGCAAACTGGGGCTCCGTTTCCCTGCTACGGGAGATACGCGAGGATAAAAATGACAAAGAAGGAGTGTACGATATACACGGGAAGCGGTATCTGGCAGCAGGAACCTATATACCGGGAATAGAGTGGATATTGGTCGATGCGTTAGAAACACAAAAGCTTATCGCGGATATGGTCAAGCCGGTTCTACTCATGCTTCTACTATTCTGTGCCCTCTTTCTTGGGCTCATGTTCATCATTGCCCAGGCGCTAACCCGAAATATTGTAAACCCCCTGACATATATGTTTCATATTCTTGAACGATCGGTAATCGAAGAAGCGCCTCAGCCGATCGATCAAATCATGCATAGCTTTCACGAGCTGGAAATAGTGCGGCGGGCATTCAATGGGCTCAGCATGAAGATCCGGCAAAATACCGAGAAGCTTGAACAGTTTGAACGGGCGGTACAGGAAGCGGGGTATGCTATCTATATTACCGACGGTGATGGTTCAATTCGCTATGTAAATCCTGCTTTCGAACGTATTACCGGTTACGAGGAACAGGAAGTCATCGGGAAAGACCCGCGGATACTCTCCAGCGGGATGATGCCGGAGGTGTATTTTACCAGCCTCTGGAATACAATTTTACAGGGAGAACTGTGGGATGAGCAGGTAATCAACCGCCGCAGGGACGGTACGATCTATTATGCGAATCAGACCATTGCCCCCATAACCGATGAAGCGGGAAAGGTGAGCAGTTTCGTCGCTATTCAAGGCGATGTGACCCTTCAGCGGGAGGCTGAGCGGAGACTGAAGGAATCGGAAACCCTCTATAGAAATCTCTTCGAAAATGCCGCCGATTCCATCCTTCTTTTATCCCCGAAGACTCTTGAGATTACCGAAAGTAACCAGGCGGCCTGGCAACACCTGGGGTATACCGGAGAAGAGATGCGCCAACTGTCTTTTTTTGATATCCAGCACCCCGATACCTGGCCGGCAATTCAGAAAAAAATTTCTCTTTTGGAGAAGGAACATCGAGTACATTTTGACTCCCGTCTCAAGACAAAAGATGGTGATATCAGAGAGGCAAGCATCAACATGACCAGGCTGGATTTCGGCCTGCGACCACTCTTTTTGGCAATGATCCATGATGTGACCGAGCGAAAACAGGCGGAGGAAGCTATCAGGCAGAGCGAACGGAAGTACAGGCTCTTAGCGGAAAATTCTACCGATATGATCAGCCGACACACTCCCGACGGGACCTATCTGTACACGAGCCCTGTCTGTGAACGGCTGTTAGGGTACACGCCGCAAGAGTTAATCGGCAGAAACGCCTACGACCTTTTTCATCCTGAAGATCTGAAAGCAATCATGAAAAGCCATGGAAAAATTCGGAATATCGGAAAAGATGATATTGCTTCGGTCACCTATCGGATTCGAAAAAAAGACGGTACCTGGATTTGGTTCGAAACCCTCAGCAAAACCGTGTATATCGAGCATGCTTCAGCCGGTGGTAACGACAGGCCGAAGACGGTACAGGAAATCATGGCCATCAGCAGGGATGTAAGCGAGCGGGTGAAGATGTCAACAGCCCTGGCCACGGCCAAGGAGGAAGCGGAAGAAGCGAACCGGGCGAAGAGTTCATTCCTCGCGAACTTGAGCCATGAGATCCGTACACCCCTAAACGCGGTTCTCGGCTATAACGAGCTGATCAATCGCAGTATCCGGAAAAAAAAGCTGAAGGAATATTCCGACCAGATAGAAAAGTCGGGGCGGATACTTCTGCTGCTTATTGGTGATATCCTCGATTTTTCGCGAATTGAGGCCGGGAGACTTGAACTTTCCTATGAACCCTTTGATCTCCGGCAGCTGTCCGAGGATATCGAATCGATGTTTAATCTGGAGGCGGAACGAAGAAGCCTGGAGTTTACCCTCATTATCGAAGAGGATGTCCCGCGGCTGATTATTCTGGACGAAGCACGGCTGAGACAGGTGCTGATAAATCTGATAGGCAACGCCATGAAATTCACCGAAGCGGGATCTGTATCGCTGTTTGTCAGATCCGACCTCGATACACCCCAAGAAGGCGTATGCACCCTTTCTGTGACTGTCCAGGATACCGGAATCGGGATTCCACCCTCAGAGCAGGAGAAGATCTTTGAGGCCTTCCGCCAAACTGAGGGTCAAAGCACAAGAAAATATGGAGGCACCGGGCTCGGTCTTTCCATTTCAAAGAGTCTTACCGAGGCCATGGGTGGTACTATCTCTCTTAGAAGTGAGGAGGGACAGGGATCCGCCTTTTCAATACGCTTTCAGGAAGTGACGTATCTGAAGGGGTCGGAGACGCAAAGAGAATCCGCCAAAGAGACGACCAAAGAGACGAAGGATTTTCAAAAAGAGCAGATTCGGGATGTCGGTCCGGCTGAGAAGAAATCCAAACGGGATACAACGGCCGCCCTGTCCGATGCCTGGGAAAAGCGGTTGCACGAGGTCCGATCTTCCATGATCCTGGATGACATCGAAGATTTCGCCTCCGCTCTGAAAAAGGAGGGGGAACTTCTACGGAACGAAGAGCTTACCCGATACGCGTCCGATCTATTAGGGGCAGTGGAGGAACTTGACTTCGACCGGCTGAATCAACTGCTTCAAGCGGATCCATTTTGATACAGAAAGCTGCGATTCCGCCCGCCCGCTTTCCCCTGATACAACGCCGAATCCGCCCTGCGTATGACCTCGTCAAAATCGATATCCTTGTCTGATACCGCGGCCCCGAAGGTCATGGTCACCTGCAGCGATTCTCCATTCACTTCGATCTCCAAAGACGCAACGGCCAGGCGCAGCTTTTCAGCCAGGATAACAGATCCATCGCCTGCTGTTTCCGGTAGAAGCAAAAGAAACTCTTCCCCTCCCCACCTGGCGGCCTTATCCTGCTCACGAACTCCCTCCCGGAGCACTTCGGCTACCCTCTTCAAAATACCATCCCCTGTTTCGTGCCCATAGGTATCGTTGACTGATTTGAAATGGTCGATATCGCACATGAGAACGGAATAGGGATTTTCCGTCCTCCTCATCCGTGTGGCCTCGTACTCTAAAAAATCGAGCATGCGCCTTCTGTTCATCATACCGGTTAATGGATCGGTTGTGGCCATTGCATGGAGCTGCTGATTTGCCCGCTGCAATTCCTTTTTCGACCGTTCCAGCTCTTCCGACAGTTCCATGCCGGCAAGAAGTTCTTTCTGCAGTTCGGCGTTGATCTCCTCGAGCTTTTCCCGGCTTCTCTTTAACTCTATATGGGTGCCAACCCGGAGGGTTAGCTCCCGGCCATGAAAAGGCTTTGTTATATAATCCGCCCCCCCTGTTTCAAACCCCGCTACAACACTTTCCTTGTCGGTTCGGGCGGTAAGAAAAATGACCGGCACATCCCGATACTGGGGGAGCGTCTTGATTTTACGGCAGGTTTCAAAGCCGTCCATCTCCGGCATCATCACATCGAGGAGGATAAGGTCATAAAGATGCTCACGAACGAGGGAGATGCATTGTTTCCCGTCGGTGGCAAAGGCGGTTCTATACCCCTCCTCTTTCAGGTAACGGACCGCCAACTTGATGTTTTCCGTGTTATCATCGACGATAAGGATAGTTCCCCGCTCTTCCGTTTCCATGGAAACGAGTATAGAAGGTTTCCGTAAAAGAAACAAATGGCCTTCGGCACCGACATCTCACACGCGCCGGGCCTCCGGACGGAACCGCTCCACTGCTACTCCGAACAGCCGGGACAGAGCAATTGCGGTGTCGCCTGTTATTTCCATCCCGCGCCCGAGGCTTCCAGAGTAATATTTTCACAGCACAGAGTCTCTTACGTGTAGACAATATGAAGGCCGCAAAAACCGATATCGGGTTACGCTGTCCCATCATTCCCGCATCGTCCTCGAGATCATACTATCTGAACACCGGATACTACCGATCAGTATCGGAACACGGGAAGATATCAATTGAGCTTCAAAGAGTGCATACGCGAGGACCTCATTGACAAACGCCAAAGCCGGGGATAGCCTTGCAAGATGGCGGAGCGAAGCGAAGACTGGCTTACCCAAGCGCGGCGAGACCTGGAAAGTGCCGTGTCTCAGCGAGAAAACGGTTTCTATGAATGGGCCACATTTATCGCACAGCAAGCCGCGGAGAAAGCCTGCAAGGCAGTACTGCAAAGACAGGGCGCCGAAGCATGGGGCCACGCCATCTCGAAACTGCTCCGTGCAATCGAGGACATATCAGGCAGATCAGGAGACCTTCAGGAGACCGCCAAATTTCTCGACAAGTTCTATATTCCCGCCCGGTATCCCAACGGGTGGGGAGAAGGAACACCGGCCGATTATATCACGAAAGGCGATGCCGATAATGCAATCGATAATTCAGAAAAGATCATACGGTACTGTGAAGGTTTTTTTCCTTGACCGGACACGGCTCAGGGAGAAAATCGAAGAGACCGTTCTGCAGATGGCCGAAGCTAGGCCGGAGATACAACAGGTAGTCTTGTTCGGATCGGTCGCCGATGGCCGGGCCCTCCCGTCGAGTGATATCGATCTTCTCTTGATCGTCGATGATTGTGCCGACCGGTTCATCGACCGACCTGCCCAGTACAGGCGGCACCTGGAATCGCTTCCCATGGATGTGGATTGTTTCGTCTACTCGAACGTGGAGATCTCTTCGAGCTCACACCCGCTTGCCAAAACCGCGATCGATCATGGCGAGGTGATCTTCTCACGAAACCCGTCTTAACCGAAAGGAGGTCAGAACTCTCTATAGCCGAACTGCACCAGGTTTCGTTCGGCACGGCTGAAGACCATGCCGACCTCTACGACCTTCTTTCCCGATTCCCCTAGATACTTCTGCACATAGTTCCTGGCCCGAAGCTGCTCCAGAGCCGCGTTCGGCTTCGCATCCCAATCCACATCACCGCCGTCCACCACCTTTATCTCCATGACGCAGATGATATTCTTCAACATCACCGTCAGATCCGCCTGGCCGTGGTTGGATGTGTCTTCGGGAATGACGGTACAGGTAGCGGAGGTAAAAAACGCATAGAGCACCGAGGCATAATACCCTTCAAAATCCGTTATGTCGTTATTCGTAAAGTTTCGCCAGGGGATGCCTGCAAAGAGTCGCCTCACCGCGTTTTCAAGAGCCGGCATGTCGGCATCGCGAAGGGCATTATAGGCGAGGCTTCCATACCGTATCCTCTCGTGTGTGATCCCGGTATAGGCGCCTACCAGGTAATCGCTGAAGGCGTTTTTTACCTCTTTGTTCGGAAATCCGAGTGTAAAGACTCGCCGCTCCATATGAAAATGGTGCTTCCGAATGGTCAAATATCCGGTTTGAAACAGCAGGGTCACCGGTTCGAGAGCATGTATATCAAACGAGGAGAGCAACTCCTCTCCGGCTTCGATATTCTCGAGATCCGGCAGGAAGAATCGATTCCTCTGCAACAGTCGTACCAGAAATCCGGGCGTCCCGGTCTCGAACCAGAAATTACGGTAGGTTCGGTTTTCAGTGATAAAGAGGAGAATATCGAAGGGGTTATACACAGGTTCCCCCAGGAAACTATATCCATTATACCAGAGCCTGAGTCGTTCCCAATCGACACCGGATAGATGTTCGGTAAATTCATGCTCGAGATCTGTGTGTGTGTATCCGCAAATCGTGGCGTAGCCGGGATCGAGGGTGAGGTCCTGCAGGTTGTTGATGCCGCTGAAGATACTGACCTTGCCGAACTTACTCACCCCCGTGAGAAAGACGAATTGCAGATATTCATCCACCTCCTTGATGCATGAATAGAAGTCCTTCAAGAGACTACGCATCTCTTCCGCTTTCGGGGGATCCTCGATGTGATCGAGGATCGGTTTATCGTATTCATCCACCAGGACCACCACCGGCACGTCGCCGGTTTCATACAGAGATCGAACCAATTCCATGAAACGATTCGCCACACCTACGGAATTAAGTGTGACGCCGTATTGAAATGCGTACCGGTCGAACAACGGCAGCAGCTTATCTCGAAATTCGTCCCGCCCGCCTAATATTCCCCCGGCAAGATCGATCTTGATTACCGGATACTTCTTCGACCAGTCCCATTCCTCATGGATCGCCAACTCTCGAAACAGCGTCTCATTCCCTTCGAAGAGCTCCTTGAATGTGTCCACCAGGAGACTCTTCCCAAATCGACGAGGCCGAGAGAGGAAATATCGGCCGGGTTTTTGGACCAGAGGACGGATGATCCCCGTCTTGTCGATATAGACCATGTCATTGTTGCGGATCATCTTGAGATTGCTGATGCCGATAGGGAGTGATTTCATCGCGTACTCCTAAGCGGAGTGTATCGTCTCGGCGGGAGAGGGTCAAACCTTCGGCATCGACAGCTTACACGCGCACGGTTTATGGACGGAACCGCTCCACTGCTACTCCGAAAATTTGGGCCAGAGCAATTGCAGTGTCACCGGAAATCACTCGACGGCTCCTCTCCATATCGGAAATTTTCTGTCTACTCATTCCGCCAAGCTCCCGGCCAAGTCTCGCCTGGGTCCACCCACGATTCTCCCGATAGATCCGCATGATATCACCAACGGTGCTATTCGCGGCGATTTCACGATGCTCCTCAGTCTCAAACCAGTTTACGTACTCATCATCTTCATTCTCGATAACTTCAAAGGCGTCATTATCGGCGTCGGTTTTATCCGGCCAACATCACCTTTCCAACT
>CAZAKE010000053.1:0-26948 GCA_964485495.1 uncultured Spirochaetales bacterium | reverse complement strand
AGAGCAGCGGATTGGAGCGGAGCCGATGGTCTTGCAGCCCTACGAGGAGATCGGCGTCTACGGCGGCACCGCCCGGGTATTCACCAAGCGGCCGAGTCCTGCCGAGGATGTTATCGGATTTATCTCCCATGAGGGACTCCTGAAGCTCGGGGCCGACGATGCCACCTTCGTGCCCAACATCGCCAAGAGCTACGAGTGGAGCAGTGACGGCAGGGTGATCACCATGACCCTGCGGAAGGGGATGAAGTGGTCCGACGGCGACGACTTCGACACCGATGACCTGCGCTTCTGGTACGAGGACGTGCTCGGAAACGAGGAGCTGACGCCGGTGTGGCCGGGGAACTGGAAGACCGCCGGCGGGCCCATGGAGCTGGAGGTCGTCGACGACGTGACCTTCCGGATGAAGTTCAAGGACCCCTATCCGCTGGTCATGAACCTACTCGGCCACTACGCCGGAGTCACGATCGTGCTGCCCAGCCACTATCTCAAGGAATTCCACATCAAGTACAACAGCAAGGCCAACGACCTCGCCAAAGAGGGAGGCTATGAGACCTGGGTCCAGCTCTACGCGGCGAAGTCGCAGCTGTATCAGGGATCGGTACGCTGCAGCCAGGACGTGAACGTGCCCACGCTGTATGACTACGTGATGACGGAGAAGGGAACCGACCACTGGGTCTTCGAGCGGAATCCCTACTATTGGAAGGTCGATACCGTTGGAAACCAGCTGCCGTACATCGACAGGGTATTCCTTCAGCTGACCTCCAACAACCAGATCATCAACGCCAAGATCATCTCCGGCGAGACCGACTGGGCCAACTTCAACACCTCCCTGGACAACTACACGATGTACAAGGAGAGCGAGGGGCCGGGTAACTATCGCGTATTGTTGTGGTCCAGACCCGTCGGCGCCTTTCCGGTACTCATGTTCAACCAGACCTACGAGGCCGACACGGTCCTGAGGGATATCTTCCGGGACGTTCGGTTCAGGAAGGCCATGTCGGTGGCCATCAATCGTGACGAGATCAACGACGCGCTCTTTTTCGGCCGAGCCGTACCCAGGCAGCAGACGGTGGACCCGTCGTCGAAATACTACAAGCAGGAGTTCGCCGACGCCTACGCCAATTATGACGTAGAAGAAGCCAACAGCTACCTGGATGCCATGGGCCTGAAGTGGAATGCCGACAAGAAGTGGCGCCTGAGACCCGACGGCAAACCCCTGACAATCGTACTTGAGTACGGGACCATCGGCGGAGCGGCGGTGGTGGCCGTGGTCGAGATGGTGCAGCAGTACTGGGCCAAGGTCGGGGTCAATCTGGTGCTGAAAGAGCAGAGTGGAGAGCTCATCGCCGAACGCGTGCCCGGAAACCAGGCGCAGGCGGGTCTATGGGTGGGTGAGCACATCACCGACGTGCTCTTCCCGCCGGGGCCGCGCTGGTTCCTGCCCTTCAACAACGGCTGGGAGAACTGCTGGGCACCGCAGTGGGGCCTCTGGTACCACACCGGCGGCGTCGAGGGCGAAGAGCCTCCGGCGGAAGTACGCCGCAACCAGGAGCTATGGGACAAGATGAAGACCACGGTAGACGTGCAGGAGAACATCCGCATCGGGCAGGAGATCCTCCAATCCCAGGCCGAGAACCTGTGGACCATCGGCACCGTCGGCCTTCCGCCCCATCCGGTGGTGGTGCGCAACAACCTCAGGAACGTTCCCGAGGAGGGGATGCACGCCTGGGACAACTTCTGGGGACAGAGCTACTATCCCGAGCAGCGCTTCTTCAAGCCGCCGCTCATGCCCATGCAGAAGTAGGAATCATATAGCAGTCTACATTGAATGAACGCCGCCCGTCGGAGTCATCCGGCGCGGCGGCTTCCTGACCGTTCGAGAAAGATTTTCCTTGACAGAACTCCCGATCATCCCCTACAATACCATAACGGAATCAAGTATTCCGTATATGGAATACTTGCAGAAACACGATTGTGATGGTTTCCGGTTCGATCGCATGCTGTGATGCTGCCTGTGGCAGACGGCACATGGCGGTTCAGATCGGAATCATCGCCAAGGAGGAAACATGAGAAAGTTTCGAAACGTATTGTTGCTCCTCTGCTTCATTCCCGCGATACTCATTGCCGCGGGCCAGCAGGGAGGCCAGGATGCCGGAGCCGCAGCCGAGATGAGCGGTGCGGCTACCGGGGGAATCGAGGTATGGGCCAGTCTGGCCGAGTTCGAGGCCGACGGAGGGAGCATCGGCTCCTTCTCCCAGTCACCCTATCTGGAAGGAAAGGGGCTGCCGGCGGTTACCGAGCGCATCAGCGATGAGCCGCAGGTTATTCGACCCTACGAACAGATCGGCGTCTACGGCGGAACCGCCCGGGTGTTTACCAAACGCCCCAGTCCCGCCGAGGACGGCGTGGGTTTCATCTCACAGTCGGGCATCCTGAAGGCCACCTATGACGACTCTACGTTCGTCCCGGATGTAGCCAAGTCCTACGAGTGGACCGCCGACGGGAAGACCATTACCATCACCCTGAGGAAGGGAATGCGGTGGTCCGACGGCGACGACTTCGATACCGAGGACATCCGGTTCTGGTGGGAGGACGTCATCATGAATGACGAGATCACGCCGGTGAAGCCGTCTCAGTACAAAACTTCGGGGAAACTCTGTACGGTGAATATCATCGACGACGTGACCTTCAGCTTCACCTTCGCCGATCCGTTCCCCCTCTTTGTCCATACCCTTGGGCACTACGCCGGCGTCGGCTTACTCCTTCCAAGTCACTACTTGAAACAGTTCCACATCAAGTACAACAAGAATGCCGATCAAATGGCCAAAGACGCGGGATATGAGACCTGGGTGCAGCTCTACAGCGACAAGGCCACCATCTATCAGGGCTCGATCCGCTGTAACCACGATGTGAACGTCCCGACCCTGTTTCCGTACGTAATGACCGATCAAGGTACCGATTACTGGATCTTCGAACGGAACCCCTACTACTGGAAGGTCGACTCCACCGGTCAGCAGCTGCCTTATATCGATCGTGTCTACGTAAGCCTGGCATCCAACGTCGAGATGATCGACGCCAAGATCATCTCCGGCGAGGCCGACTGGGCCTCGTTCAACACCGGCCTTTCCAATTACACTGTGTATAAGGAGAACGAAGATGCCGGAAACTACAAAACGTTGCTGTATTCCAAGCCCTTCGGCGCGTTCCCGGTTCTGCAGTTCAATTTGACCTATGCCGAAGATACGGTCCTCCGTGATATATTCAAGGACGTACGCTGGAGGCAGGCAATGTCGGTGGCCATCAACCGCGACGAGATCAACGAGGCGCTCTTCTTCGGCAGGGCGATCCCGCGGCAGAATACCGTGGCCCGTTCCAGTGCCTTCTTCAAGCCGGAATTCGAGGATGCGTATGCCCAGTACGATGTCGACCTGGCCAACCAACTCCTGGACGAGATGGGCTTGAAATGGGATTCCAACAAGCGGCGGCGCCAGCGTCCGGATGGAGATCCCATCGTCTTTACCCTGGAGTATACCAACATCGACGCCTCCGGTGCCATCACCGCCGAACTGGAGATGATCCAGAAGTATTGGGCGGCCGTCGGCGTGAACATGCAGCTGAAGCAGCAGGCCGGCGAGCTCCTCACCGAACGTGTGCTGGGTAACCAGCTCCAGGCGGGAATGTGGACCGCCGATAAGGTCACCGATATCCTCTTCCCGACCGATCCGATGTGGTTCGTTCCCTGGAAGCACGCCTGGGGTGGACCCTGGGCAACCCTCTGGGGCCAGTGGTACCAGACCGGCGGCGCCGAGGGCGAAAAGCCCCCTGCCGAACCGATGAAGCAGATCGAACGGTGGGAAAAGATGAAGACCACGGTGGACAAAGCGGAACAGATCCGCCTGGGCCAAGCGATCATGGCCTCTCAGGCCGAAAATCTTTGGACCATCGGTACCGTGGGGCTTCCGCCCGTGCCGGTGATCACTCGTGACAATCTGATGAACGTACCCGCAGAGGGCATCATCGCCTGGGACAACTACTGGGGACAGAGTTACTATCCGGAGCAGCGCTTCTTCAAGCCGCCGCTCTATCCTTCACAGAAGTGACCCAGGAGTGACCGCAGAGATAGGTTTCTCTCTGAGAGGGATTTGACTACAATAGAAAATAGATGAATAATCGGTCCCGCCGGGATTTCGGCGGGACCCTTTTTCCGGGTAGCGTGCCCGGATGCCGTGAGACTCACGGTCCGGCGTCCGCCGGTTTCTAGGGGTACGCCGCCGGGGTGAAGGTTTGCGCCTCGTATTTGTAGCCCGTATGTATTGATAGCGCTTTCCTATGTATAGCTGCGAGAGAAGGAGATCCTATGACGAAATATATCATCCAGCGGTTTGTCTTCATGATCGTGCTGCTGGTTTTGGTGTCGATCGTTGCGTTCGTGATTATCCAGCTTCCTCCCGGAGATTACCTTACCTCATATATCGTGCAGCTGGAGTCGGAGGGGACCACGGTCAGCGAGAGCGAGATTATGATGCTCAAGCGCCAGTACGGGCTGGATAAACCGATGTATATGCAGTACCTGAAGTGGGTAAGTAAGATGCTGCAGGGCGACTTCGGGATGAGTTTCATGTGGCAGCGTCCGGCCGCGGATCTGCTGGCGGAGCGGATACCCCTCACGGTGCTGGTGTCGCTCTTCACCCTCGTGTTCACCTACGTGGTGGCGGTGCCTATCGGCATCTACTCGGCGACGAACCAGTACAGCATCGGAGACTACGCCTTTACCATCGTCGGGTTCGCCGGATTGGCGATTCCCAACTTCATGCTGGCTCTGATCCTGATGCTGGTATTCTTCAACGCCTTCGGGCTCTCCATCGGCGGGCTCTTCTCGCCGCAGTTTCAGGAGGCCGCCTGGAGTCTCGCCAAGTTCTGGGACCTGGTCAAACACCTACCCGTACCGGTGATCGTGGTCGGAACCGCGGGAACCGCGGGAATCATCCGGATCATGCGTGGCACACTGCTCGATGAGCTCAAAAAACAGTACGTCATCACCGCCCGGGCCAAGGGCGTGAACGAGATCAAGCTCCTGTTCGAGTATCCCGTGCGTGTTGCCATGAACCCCATCGTCAGCAGCATCGGATGGCAGCTTCCCCAGATTATCTCCGGCGCTACCATCACCTCCATCGTACTCAATTTACCCACCACGGGCCCGCTCCTGCTGCAGGCCCTCCTGAATCAGGACATGTTTCTTGCAGGCAGCACCATCATGCTCCTGAGTTTCCTGACGGTGGTGGGGATGTTCCTCTCCGATCTCCTGTTGGTCCTCGTGGACCCGAGAATCAGATTAGAGAAGGGGGCCGCGGCATGAGTGAGACGACAATGCAGAGTGACGGTACCAAGGCCTCTCCACCGGCCGTTAAGAAAGAATCGGATTACGAAGAGGGGTATTACCTCGCGAGTCAGTGGGAGTTGATCCGTAGGAAGTTCCTGAAACACCACTTGGCGATCATCGGGATGGTCATCCTCGGGTTTTTATACCTCGGGGCCTTCTTCTGCGAGTTCATCTCGCCGTACGCACCGGACACCTATAACGTCAAGGAGGTGTACTATCCGCCGCAGCGGATCCGGTTCTACGACAAAGCGACGGGGCTGCATCTACGCCCGTTCGTATACGGCTATACCATCGAAGAGGACCCGGTTACCTGGCGGAAGACCCATACCCCCGACCCAGAAACGCTGCAGCCGATACGATTCTTCGTACGCGGCGATACCTACAGGATGTGGGGATTCATACCCATGGACGTCCATCTGTTCGGAGTAGAGGAGGGTGCTATTCACTTCTTCGGGACCGACAAGCTGGGCCGTGACCTTTTTTCCAGGACCCTCTACGGTGCCCGGGTATCGATGACGGTCGGTCTCATCGGCGTCACCTTGAGTTTTCTACTCGGAGTTACTCTGGGCGGAATCTCGGGGTATTACGGCGGTGCCATCGACCTGATCATCCAGCGGATCATCGAGTTCCTCCTGGCGATCCCGGTCATTCCCCTGTGGATGGCCCTGGCGGCGGCGTTCCCCGCGGAGTGGTCGTCCATCAAGGTCTACTTTGCCGTCACCATGATCCTCTCCATTCGTGGTTGGGTCCGGGTGGCCCGTGTGGTTCGGGGACGGCTCCTGCAGGTTCGCGAGGAGGACTATATCATGGCCGCCAGGACCTCGGCCCTCAAGGAGGGAACCATCATCTTCAAGCATATGATTCCCTCGGTCACCAGCTATCTCATCGTGAGTCTCACCCTCTCCATTCCCTGGATGATCCTGAGCGAGACCTCGCTGAGCTTCCTGGGATTGGGAATTCGCCCACCGGCGGTCAGCTGGGGTACGCTGATGCAGGACGCCCAGAACGTGCGCTCGGTGCTGATGCATCCGTGGCTGATGATTCCCGGTTTGCTCGTGATCGTCGCCGTCCTGGCGTTCAACTTCGTTGGAGACGGCCTGCGTGACGCGGCCGATCCGTATAAGTGATCATATTCCGGCTTTCTCAAGGAGGCTGCCTGTAATGGCTGACAACAATACCCCGGTGGTAGACGTCCGGGATCTGAAGATACATTTCACCATGGACGAGGGCATACTCAAGGCCGTGGACGGTGTCGATTTCGCCATCCCCCGTAGCGGCGCCCTCGGCCTGGTCGGCGAGTCCGGCTGCGGCAAGAGCGTCACCGCCCATTCGCTGCTGCATATCATCCCGCCCAACGGGAAACTCTACGGCGATATTTTCTTCCACCGGAGCAAGAGCAACGGGGGCGGAGCAACGGCGGACGATCCTGATGCAGGCGATGGCGATGCAGGCGAGACCCTGAACCTCGCGAAGCTGAATCCCCGGGGGAACCAGATCAGGGCAATCCGCGGGAAAGAGATCTCCATGATCTTCCAGGAGCCCATGACCTCATTCTCCCCCGTGCACACCATCGGCCATCAGATCATGGAGGCCATCCTGCTGCATCGCACGGACGACAAGCACGAGGCCCGTGAGATCGCGATCGAGATGCTCGACAAGGTCGGGATCGCCAACCCCGGACAGCGGGTGGATGAGTATCCGGCCCAGCTCTCCGGCGGTATGCGGCAGCGCGCCATGATCGCGATGGCTCTCTCCTGTAACCCACAGCTGCTGATCGCCGACGAGCCCACCACCGCGCTGGACGTGACCGTGCAGGCCCAGGTGCTCGAGCTGATGGCGTCCCTCCAGACCGAGTTCGGGACGGCGATCCTCTTCATCACCCACGACCTGGGCGTCATCGCCGAGATGGTGGATCAGGTGGCGGTGATGTATCTCGGTGAGATCGTCGAGTTCGGTTCGACCATCCAGATATTCGATACTCCATTGCACCCATATACCAAGGCGCTGCTCAGGTCCATCCCCCAACTGGGGAAGACCGTCGGACAGCGGCTGGCATCCATCAAGGGCACCGTTCCCCTTCCCATCGGCCTGCCCGAGCAGTGTCCCTTCCACTCCCGCTGCACCGAATGCGGTGAAGAGTGTGAGGAGGGAGACCCGCCGGTGGTCGAGGTGGAAGAGGGACACCTGGTGAAGTGTTTTCACTATCAAACGGCAGTGAGGGGGGGAGTGATAGATGGGAAATCGTGATCCGTTGGTCGAGGTGCGGGGACTCGAGAAGTACTTCCCCATCGAGAAGGGGTTTCTGCGAAAGGTGGTCGGCCATGTGCGCGCCGTGGACGGGGTGGATTTCACCGTCTACAGGGGTGAGACCCTCGGCGTCGTCGGGGAGTCCGGGTGTGGCAAGACCACCCTCGGGCGCTGTATCCTGCGGGCCATCGAACCGACCGGGGGAAAGGTAGTGCTACACAAGGACGGAGAGGAGATCGACGTCACCGCCATGGACAAGGATCACCTCCGTGCCATGCGCAAAGAGATGCAGATGATCTACCAGGATCCCTACTCCTCCTTGGACCCCCGGATGACCGTGTACGACATCATCTCCGAGCCGGTATTCTATAGCGGCATCGCCAGAGGGAGTGAGCTCGACGAACGGGTGAAGTCCGCCGCCGATACTGTGGGCCTCAACATCTCCCACCTGAAGCGCTATCCCCACGCCTTCTCCGGCGGCCAGCGTCAGCGGATCGGTGTGGCCCGGGCGCTTGTCACCAATCCGCGCTTCGTCGTGGCGGATGAGCCGGTGTCGGCCCTGGACGTCTCTATTCAGGCCCAGATCCTGAACCTCCTGCAGGACCTGCAGGAGGAGTTTCACTTCACCTACCTGTTCATCTCCCACGATCTGTCGGTGATCGAACACATCTGTCAGCGGGTGATTATCATGTACGTCGGTAAGATGATGGAGCTGGCACCCACCAAGGAGCTCTACTCCCATCCACGGCATCCCTATACCGAGGCACTGCTCTCGGCCGTTCCCAAGCCCGACCCCAAGCGGAAGATGAAGCGGATCATCCTGCCCGGCGAGGTGCCGAACCCGGCCAATCCGCCCTCGGGCTGCTACTTCCACCCCCGCTGTCCGTACGTCGAGGAGCGTTGCCGCACCGAGGCGCCGGAACTCAGGCAGATCGCCGAAGGCCACACCGTGGCCTGTCACCGGGCGGAGGAGCTGGAGCTGAAAGGGGTGGCGTACTAGCTGCAGCGATTCTCAGAAGCGTAGCTGGCGTTCTCAGTGTATCGGACTCACACTTCGAAGTGAAAGAACCCTCATCAGAGCATCGACACCCCGAGGCATCGCGCATGAGGCCTTGGAACGGGCCGCGAAGCTCGGAGTTCCCGGGGTGATCCTCGAGTTCGAGGCCCTCCTCGAGATGACCAGAGACCCCGATCTCGGCGTCGCCTGTGTGGAGGTCCTATCGGAGGAGTGTGAGAATGGTTACGAGAAGTACGGCCTGCCTTGCGATATTACCGCCATGGTGCCGGCGGAGAAGGGCTACATCCCCACCATCTTCGCCGCAAGCGACCGGAGATCGCGGGGGCGGTAGTGCAGGGGCAAACGCCTCTGGGGCGTACCCTCGCCGGATGTCGCAAGGCTCTGGATCTGATAGAGCAGGCGGTCGATGACGGGGCTCTCTCACTTCCCGAGCGGGAACGCTCCTGGATACCGCTGCTCCGTGACGGCCTCGAATCGATTCCCGCGGATGAAGAGGCGTTCGTCGCCGAGATGGAGGGAGAGCTCGACTCAGAGAAGGTCCTCCTCCCCGAATATGGATTGTAGCATGTGTACTGGCCCCAATTCTGTGGAATTCGGGCCAGGTGCACTAAAGGAAGTCCCCTTTCCCGGAATCGACTATCAAAAACGGTGGAAATCTGCAATAGTACCGTGTGTTGTAGTCGAATTTTATCGTCAGAAGGGCGGTAAAAATAATTCCACAGGATTGGGGACACTACATGGTAATCAGCGCGAGTAGACGCACCGATATCCCCGCATATTACTCCGATTGGTTCTTCAACCGTGTCCAGGCCGGATACTGCTGCGTACCGAACCCCTTCAATCCGAAACAGGTTTCCCGGGTGTCGCTGCTGCCGGCTGAGGTGGACTGTATCGCCTTTTGGACAAGAAACCCCCGGCCTATGCTCTCCCGGCTGCACCTTCTCGATGAAAACCGTGTTCCCTATTACTTCATGGTTACGCTGATGGAATACTCCACCCTCCTTGAGCCCGATGCACCACCGGTAGAGAGGAGGATCGAGGCGTTCAAGGCCCTGTCGGACCGTATCGATCCGGAGCATGTGGTCTGGCGGTACGACCCGATCCTCTTCACTCCCTCGGATTCCGCGGCGGACCATGCGGAGCGTTTCTCCGGAATCGCAGCGGAACTCGACGGATATACGCACCGAGTGATCGTGAGCGGGTACGACGCGTATCGGAAGGCAGAGAAAAAGCTGCCGGACGCATTGAAGTCCGGTCGGGAACTCGACCCGCGGCAAACGGCGGAGTTCGGGCAGCTTCTTTCGGAGGTCGCCACCGTCGCCGGCCGGCACGGGATGCGGGTAACGAGTTGTGCGGAGCGATTTGATACGCGGCCTTTCGGTATTGAACCCGGTGCGTGTATCGATTCGGGCTACATCAACGAGACGTTCGGTCTGGCACTGCCGGTTACCCGCGACCGGTCGCAGCGGAAGCTCTGCAGGTGTGCTCCGAGCAGGGATATCGGAATGTACGACACCTGCCCGGCCGGGTGCCGCTACTGTTATGCATCGGGAGATCGCGAGCTCATACTCGCCCGTGTGCGTTCCCACGACCCGGAAGGCGAATCTCTATTGCCCGGTTTCGGCCACCGGTAATTTTCTGTCCACTCCCTTCCAACCCCCGATTCCAACCACCCGATCCCGGATAGCAGGATGCGTAGGTCGAGATTCGAGGCGTCATCAGTTACGGCTGCTACCGAACGGGTCGCATGAGAGCGTGGCTCTCATGGTTGTCAAACCCCCGTATTTCATCTATTCTCATGCGCGAATCACCGAAAATGAAGGCGTTGCATGAAACAAATGATACGGACGGCACTCACACTACCGGAGATGGGAAAGCACCCGGAACCCGGGCATTACTATTTTGGGCCGCTTGGCCTGTTGACGGCGTGGGCCTTCTTGTCTCTGGTTACCCTGTTCGTGATTCCATCCGGATCATGGAGTAACGGATTCGTCATCTTCTCTGTACTCTCCCATCTGGGAATCGCCTTTTCGGCACTGGTCGGCATCTATGTTATTTTTGTCAAGAAGAACGCAACCCAGGATTTCTTCATCGGCTATCAAAATTATGTCGGGTATGCCATCGTCCTGACCTATGTCTTTTATGCCCTGCCACAGGTGGTGTTGGACTTCGAATATCCGGGCAACGACAACTCGCCCCTGTTCATGCTCCTCGTCGGCATGACTGCCCTCTGTCCCCTCGCGCTGTACGTGTATATGCGGACGATACGGATGAAGATCGCGACAGGGGTCTACACCCGAAGAGACCTTAAAAAGATCGAAGAGTATAGGAAGGACAAGGAGAAGCGCAAACAGGCCCACAAGGAGCAGAAGAAGAAACGGTCCTTTGCGACCAACCTCTGGTTCGAGTGGGTGGAACCGCTCCTGGGGGCGGTGATCTGGGTCATCATCATCAACCATTTCATATTCCAGCTGTTCCAGATCCCCACCGAGTCGATGGTCCCGACCTTCCTTATCAAGGATCGGGTGATGGTGGTGAAGACCCCCTATGCACCGAAGATTCCCCTGACTCGGTGGCATTTTCCCAGGCTGGCGCGTCCCCGGGTGGGCGACATGATCACCTTCATGAATCCGAAGGTCGACGAGCAGGGGTCGGACCTGGGCTATAAGAATGTATTTACCAGGGTGTTTCAGCCTTTCGTCTACATGCTCACCTTCTCCCTCTGGGACATCGATGCCGATGCAAACGGGGAGCCCAAGGCACGGCTGCTTGTGAAGCGTGTGATCGGCGCCCCGGGCGAGCGGATTTGCATGGTGAATGATCACGTGTATAAAAAAGTACCGGATGGTGATTGGATGCGCATGGAACGATATCCAGGTCAGGTCGAGTATGGCCGAGGCCGGCTGCAATATGACGAGAATCCCCGGATGGAGTATCAGCGGGTGACACCGCAGATAGCCGAGATTCTGGACGGGGTGATCAACCGGGTTCAGGATGCGGAGATAGCGGAGCTCGAGGCGGAACTGGCGACGGCGAGGCGGGAGTTTCGCGCGGTGCTGGAGAGTATCGATCCGGCAGAAACAGCTGCACGCCTCGCGACGGCGGTGAGTAACAACCGCGAGATCGATCAGCAGCTCAGGTACCAGCTCACCTACAGCCACAATTACATGAGCTATATCAACACGCTGTCCGCATCCGTCTCCGAGAAACGACGACTCATCGAGACGTATGAACAGGCCCTCGCACAGTATCCCTTCTCGATCCTCACCGCCGTGACGAACGACCTGATCTCGGTGTTGGAGCAGGCGGCGGTGTCACGCTCCTTCGCTGTCGACGTCGGTGCGGGTATTCCGCTTACCGACGATGAGAACCCCTACCACTACTTCATGGCCAAGGTCAACGGCCTGCATAAGCGGTTGTTGCTGGATGTGTGGCGCGGAGTTCTTGTGGTCGCCAAGAACCTCGAGTCGGATATGGAGGGCAGTGTCTTCACGGCACTCGACCCGGAGACGGCCGAGGCGTTGCGTACCCTTACCGATCTCCGGATCTACATCGACGGTCTCGCCTATCCGGGTCCCGACGGAGCGGCTACCGAGTATATCGGTTTCTTCGAGGCAGGCAACCTGCCGCCCTTCCCGTCGTCACCCGACACATATATCCCCTCCGGCGAGTATTTCGTGATGGGCGACAACAGATACAACTCGTCCGATTCGCGCATGGGCAAGGCTCGGGTCTCCTCGCCGCTGAACCCGGTGGACACAGGGCCTCTGGCGAAGGATGTGGTGACCCGATGGGAACCGCACACCGTTCCGGTAGACTACATTCAGGGAAAGGTCTTGGCCAGGGTGTTCCCCTTCGGCCGCTTCACCTTCTTCTGGTAGAAAAAACCGCGTGCGGCTGCCGAAACTAACGAACCCACAATTCCGTCTTTTTACACCCTTGTTCTCTCATTGCTTTTCGAACTGCTGAGCAGAGTACAGCTATTCGAAATATAGCTACCGCCATATTTCGAATGTGCTACATCACGCTCTCTTTCCGGTCTTTTCGTGGCGGGGTATTGCAGTGGGAAAGAAACACCGCGACAGCCCGAAACTGAGCTGCCGCGGCAGTAAGGTCGTTATTGAACGAAAAGTGCTAGCGTAAGTACTACTTGCCCTTGACCGAGACGTTGGTGAACTGAACTGGTCCGCCCAGGGTCCTCAGTGCGATCTTGGAGGACGACGGCAGTGTCATTCCGGCGTTGAGGTTGATCACCTTCATGTCGTTGAAGTAGACGGTGATGATTCCCTTCTGCCTGTTCAGGTACACCCTGACGGTACCGCTCTTCGGGAGAGGATCGGCGGTAATCTGGCTGGCAACCTCGACCATACGCACGTCGTCATAGGAGCGGTACGCCTGGATGTAGCCGTTCTCGGTCTGCATCTTCGGATCGCGAGTGACCCAGATGAGCAGCGAGCTGCCCAGACCATATCCCTTCCATGACTTCTCGCCGTTGAGCAGCATGTGCATACCGTATCCGGTCCAGCCGTCGTCCTGCATGGTTGCGGTGAACTCATAGAAGAGCTCGTTGGCCGTCTGCGGCACGTCATACCGATACTTGGCAAACAGGTTACCAGCGTCTGTCGACCTGAGGCTCGAACCTGATTTGGACCAGGAACCATACGCGGTCTGACCCTTGGAACTGAAGTTTGCCAACATCTCTCTGGCCCCGGCGGAAGATGGTTCAACCGATTTCTCGGTTACAGTCACTACCCCCGTGGTCGTGGTAGATGCGGTCGCGGGTTTTCCGCTTGCCGCGGCTTTCGCGTTCGCCAGCTCCTGCTTGAGCGAGGAAACTTCCTGCTGCAGGTTGCTCTTGTCACGTTGTACCTGAGACGTCTTCTGCTGTAGAGACTGATTCTCTTTCTTGAGTTGATCGATCTGCTTCTGGTACCCGGAGACATCCACGCTGGTGGTGGAAGATGAGGCCGCCGGTTTGGAAGCCATCGCCGGAGCGGCGGAAGAGACTTGACTGCCTCTCGAGTAGCTCCTGAAGGCCAGGGTAGTACCCTCCAGGGTAGTACCCTTGGTGTAGACGAGTTTTCCAGAGTACTTGAACCCTTCGATGACCACGTCGTTCAGCATCACACCGTCGTTTAACAATTTTACATTGGCCATGCTGAGATCGATGGCCTGCGGTTTCCCCGCTACGGTTGCCTTGCCGGGAGCCTTCACCGTCAGATTGCCCACACCGTCGTAGTCCAGGATGCCGGCATAGGTTTTACCCATATAGCCCACACCGGAGACGTAGAACTGGGCGGGACCCTGGAAGTAGAACTCCATGCCCGAGAGCTCGACCTTCGAAAAGTCGATGTCACTCACGTCGACTCCGGAGAGGTCGACTGTTTGAGCCCAGACAGACGAAAAGGCGAACAAGGCGATGACCAATAATCCTAGCTTTTTCATTTATTCTCCTCCTAATTCGAGAAAATGGGATTTGAGCTACCATCCATTGTATGATGGATTTGAAGATAGCTCAATCATATTATCTTGAAAATCGAGTGAATTCTACCTGATTTCTTTTTTTTCTTCCAGAGCATATGGGTGATTATTTTCAAATTAGCGGATAATCTCCCGAAATTCACGATTTTGCGGCAATGTATTCGAGGAACGGCGGATAGGGCTCCCACGCTCGTTCTCCATACCCCCCGGCCATGAGATATGCGCGGGGGATGCCCAGGTCGGATAGGAAGTCGAATATGCGGGTATCGCGCTCATAGAGCTGCTCGAGGGTGAGACGCATGAGCTCGGTAGAGGGCAGTTCGTCGTGTTCGTAGGGGTCCACCCCGGAGAGCACAACCGCGAGGTCCGGCTTCGGGCCCCGGGCCATCTGTTGCAGTGTCTCCATTGTCCGTGGGACGTACTCGCTCTCCTCTCCACTGTCGATAGGCACATCGAAATCACTCGGTATGTGTGAGGGATGCAAATTCCCTTCAGAATCGAATTTCGGGAGGTCCAGCGGCCACCCCCGGGCCATGTGCGTACTCATCGTGATCACGGAATCGTCACCTTGGGTCAATGCCGCGGTTCCGTCTCCCTTGTGGACGTCTACATCGATGACCCAGACCCTCACGATGCGTCCCTCGGCCTGCAACCTGCGAATGGCGATGACCGCGTCGTTTACCAGGCAGAATCCGTGACCGAACTCCCGATGGCCGTGGTGGGCACCGCCGCCGAGATAGAAACAGCCCCCTTCGGCCAGGGCCAGCCGGCAGCACTGATAGGTCCCCGCGACGTTGATGATGGTCCGGTCGAGGATCTCGCGGAGCGGCCGGACCGCCGTTTCCGGCGAATATCTGTGGAAGCTGCCGTCGGGATTCCGGAGCTCGAAGGCAGCGATTACCGCCTCCTCCAGTCCATCCGAGAAGAGCCGGTTGACGTACCGATCGGAGTGGACCCGGCGCAGGTCCTCCTCGGTAATCGCCACTCCGTCCCACTGCCGAAGCCACGTTTCCTCCTTTCCTGCGAAGAGGGAACGGGTGCGCAGATCGGCGAGTATCCTGTCTATCTTGTTGGGTGCCGACGGAATCGAGATCCCGTATTCCTTCAGGGCCGCGCCCCGGGCCCGTACCTGGAGTATCATAGTACCGATTGTAGCGGATTAATGGGAATGGTGCCAAGATTGGTTTCTGTAACGGTAGATAACGGTATGTTCACGTGATATGGCTTGACTACTTCCTCTGAATGGTAGTTATACTGTGAGACATCGCGGCGAGGAGTGGTGTTGTCCACGACGGATATTTCCCCGAGTTATCGCCGGAAGGAGGACGAGGATGTATATCAGAAACAAGGTGAGTGTAGCGCCGATACTGAAGGTTCCCGGCACGGGGGTGCGGCTCGGATCGGGGGTGATGGGAGACGCCCATCGTAATAACATCGAGTACCTGAAAAGTCTCTCCATAGACTCGATCCTCTACTGGTTCCGGGATAAGGCCGGCTTGGATGCGCCGGGCGAACCCTATCGCGGCCACTTCGAAGACAACATCAGGGGCCAGACCGCCGGACTGTTCATGATGGGGGCCGGCAACTCCTTGCGCTGGCGGGAAGATGACGAACTCAGAAGGAAGTTGGATCAGATCGTAGACACCATCGACGCGACGAAGGAGGCGGACGGCTTCATCGAGCCGATCCCCAAGGCGCTGTTCGGCACCAAGGAGTATCCCAACTACGTGCGGGTCTGGCTGAACTATGGGCTCCTGGCGGCCCACATGGTGGGAAATGCGAAGGCCCTTCCCTTGATGCGGGGGATGCAGTCGTGGTTCAACCGTTGCGACGAGCGGGTCATCGCCAAGGATCTGACCCTCGGGTTCCAGGGGGTGATATCCAACACCACGGTGTATCTTACCGAGGCGGGGATTCAGGAGGATCTGGATGTCACCGTAGAATATTACCAGGAGAACTGGTGGCTGGCCCAGTTGATCTGTCGCGATCACAAGGCCATCTACGCCCGACCCCGGCCCCACGGCACCGAGTTGGAGGCCATCACCGCATACATGGACCTCTACATCGCCACGGGTATGCCCCTCTACCTCAACGCGGTGAACGGCGCCTATCATATGTTCAAGGACAAGTGGCAGCATGTCGGCGGCGGGATCCTGGCAATCGAGTTTCAGGATATCGAGCCCGGCTGCTACTGGCTGGATCCGGTGTACAAGTACAACGAGCTGTGCTGTTCGGCCCACTGGATCTATCTCAACCAGCGCTACCACCTGCTGTTTCCGGACGTGGAGGAGCACGTCGGCGAGATAGAGAAGTCTTTCTATAACGTGGCCATCGCCAACCAGTCCGGCTCCGAGCACATCCGCTACCACGCCTATATCGACACTCAGAAGGACGAGAACCGGTTCACTCCCGTCTCCTGCTGTGCCGGCCTCGGTACCAGGATATTCGGTTCGCTGCCCGAGTTCCTGTATTCGACTGCCGAGGATGGTCTCTATGTGGACATCTACGCGAATTCCGAGATCACCTGGTCACACGCCGGACAGGATGTGACGCTGAAAACGGAAACCGATCAGCCCACCGGCGGACGTGTCGAGATCACCGTGCAACCCTCGTCGCCGGTCGAGATGAACCTTCGATTCCGTATCCCCGGGTGGGCGGCGTCGCCGGTGGAGGTCCTGGTAAACGGAGAGGCTTGTATCACGGGCGAACCCGGAAGCTACGTGAGTGTGAACCGTTCCTGGAATGCCGGCGACAGGGTTTCCTTCGAGCTGCCGATGTCTTTCCGAGTGACGAAATATGAGGGATTCGAAGATGCGCCGAAGAAGGGGATGCGGCGGTTCGACCGATACGCCTATGAGTTTGGCCCGCTTCTGATGGCCGTGACCGGACCGGCCAACTTCGGCGGACGGTATACGCTGATTAGTCAGGATCCCGACAATCCGTCATCATGGATGAAGCCGGTCTCCGGTGAGTCCGGACACTTCACCATTCCGGATATGCCGTGTCATCGGGTCGTGCCCTACCATGAGATCGAGGAGGGACACTTCACCTGCTATCCGATCTTTGGGTGAGGGCGGGCGAGATGTCTGGAAGTATGATGAATGCAGAAAAGATGAACGTACTCTTCATCAGCGCCGACCAGATGCGGGCGGACACCGTAGGTTGCTACGGCCACCCGCTGGTGCGGACTCCGCATATCGACGGACTCGCCTCCCGGGGCGTGCGCTTTGACAATGCCATCTGTCAAAACCCTACCTGCACCCCCTCACGGGTGAGTGTCATGACCGGGTTGTATCCGCGGACCCACGGGGTCCTATCCAACGGCATCTCCATGCCCACCGAGTTGCCCACTCTCCCGGGTATCCTGACGGAGCACGGGTACGACACCTGCATCTGCGGCAAGGCGCACTTCAAGCCTCACGAGAAGGGCCTCAAGGATCGCAGCATGTGCGTAGAGCACTCCGGCGTGGGGTCCTACTACGGGTTTCGGGAGTACCACCTGAACGACGACGTGAAGCGCGGCGAGTATTGGGAGTATATCGCCTTGAATCATCCGGAGCATCTGGCGGCAGCCATGGACATGGACGAGAACGGCCGCTCCCGCACCGCCGGCCCCTCCACGGGAAGCCTGGTTTTAGGGTAGACTGGATACTACCGAACGAACATCGATGTAAGGAGTCTTTGAATATGCAGCAGAATCAACTACACGCTTCCGAACGACCGAACATCCTGATCCTCCACACCGATCAGCAGCGGTTCGATACCATCGCCGCCCTCGGTGCAGACCACATGCACACCCCCAACATAGATCGGCTGGTGACGCGGGGAACGGCCTTCACGCACGCCTACAGCTCCACGCCGGTGTGTCAGCCGGCCCGGCACGATCTGCTGACCGGGGTCAGCGGTCGGCGGCACGGATATTTCACCAATCGCCCCGGCCCCATCGCCGACTACTGCTTGGCGACGATCCCCCGGCTCCTCACCGAGGCGGGATATCAGACGGCGGCGGTGGGCAAGATGCACTTCCATCCTCCCCGGGAGCATCACGGTTTCGCCCACATGTTCCTGATGGAGGAGCTGCCCTCGTGCCGCGAGGACGACGCGTACCTGGAGTACCTGAAGGAGCAGGGGTATCAGGATGTCCGCTGCGAGCACGGCGTGCGGCCCCTCTTCTATCATACTCCTCAGGCATCACGGGTCCCGGAGGAGCATCACGGCTCCGCCTGGGTGGCCACAAAGACCATCGAACTGCTCGAGGAGGAGCGGGACAGGCCCCTCTTCATCTGGTCCAGCTGGGTCGGCCCCCATCCGCCTTACTACGTGCCGGAGAAATATTTCGACCTGTATCGCGATCGGCCGCTGCCGACCCCCTGTCCGCCCACCGGAGACACCGCGCGCCAGGCGCCGGTCTCTCCTGAGAATCCCGAGCCCGGAGACCTCCGGATGCGCATGATCCAGGAGGCGTACTACGCGGCGATTACCCTCATCGACACCCATATCGGCCGCATTCTGGACGCCCTGGAGCAGTCCGGCCGGGCCGACAACACGATCGTCCTCTTCACCACCGACCACGGCGAGATGCTGGGCGATCTGGGCGGGTATCAGAAGCATATCCCCTACGAGGGATCCGCCCATATTCCCCTGATCGCCCGCGGCCCCGGCTTTCCGGAAGGAGCGTGTTGCGGCACCGCGGCCACTACCTGGGACACAGCGGCTACTATCATAGAAGCCGCGGGATTGACAGTTCCCGATGATCATGGCCTGGTGGGGACTTCGCTCCGAACCCTGGTGAGCGTAGATGGCGGACGCGCGGACGCGGGGTGTTTCGATGAGGAAGACCCGGACGACTCTCGTATCGTCGTCTACCACCATGGTCTGAACGCCGGGCGGTACGTGGCCGCGGTGAACGGCCGCTTCAAGCTCATCCACTGGTACAACGGCGGACAGGAGGAGCTCTACGACCTGGAGACCGACCCGTGGGAGCAGCAGAACCTCCTCCTGGACACGAGTACGTTCTCCGGCGATTCCACGGAAATTGATCTGCGTGGGATAGCCGCGGCGCTGCGCATGGCCTGCATCGAGTTCGAGCGCACCCACGGGGTAGCCGAGAACGTCTCAGGCGGCGATTTCGTCGACCGTGATTACCGGGAGCCTCCGCGGCACGCCTGCAGCCTCTATCCCGAGTGGTCCTCGCGGCAACCGCCGCCGTGGACGAACGGATACTCTCCCGAAGACCTGACGCTGATTGCCGGGGAGATGCGTGACTGCTTGGAGTCTCCCGCGGCGTACATCTGCACCGAGACGGAATGGCGGGAGAAGGCCGTGGCCGAGTGGGAGAAGATCGGCGGTGATCCGGCGGTGTATCACCAGTTGTTCTCCGAAGCCGATGCGAAACAGACGTAGAATAGAGGTAGATACACGATGAAACAACCGAATATTCTGTTTATCATGACCGACCAGCTGAACCGGAAGGTGCTTCCCATGTTCGGAAGCGGTGGGTGTGCGATAACCCCCAATCTATCTCGACTCGCCGACGAGGGCGTGGTGTTCGATAACTTCTACTGCAACTCGCCCCTGTGCGCGCCTTCGCGCTCGAGCATGATGACCTCACTGCACATCAACCGCTGCGGGGTGTATGATAACGCCGCCGAACTCCCGGCCTCTATCCCCACCTTCGTACACTATCTCAGGCTGCGGGGGTACGAGACGGTGCTCTCGGGGAAGATGCACTTCGTCGGACCGGACCAGCTACACGGGTTCGAGCGCAGGCTTACCACCGACATCTATCCGGCGGATTTCAGCTGGACCTACGACTGGAGCCGTGAGCCGATCCCCTTGGGCGGGACTACCGTGGACAAGGTGGAGATGTCCGGGGTCTGCGCCACCAACAACCAGATCATCTATGACGAGGAGGCGCACTTCCGTGCCCGTGACTTCCTGCGCAACCGCTCCTTAGGCGGTGACGGGCCGGCCGGCAGCCGCGAAGGCGAGGACCGTCCCTTCTTCCTGTGCGTCTCCTATACCCATCCCCACGATCCCTTCATGACCACACAGGAGTACTGGGACCTGTACGATGAAGTCGAGATCCCCGATCCGATCCCGGGGCCCGAGGCCTTCGATGGGTATCACGACCACAACCGCAGCGTGCAGATCACCCACGATCTGAAGTCCAGGCCCCCCTCGATGGAGACGGTACGGCGTGCCCGCCGAGGGTACCTCGGCATGGTCAGCTACCTTGACCGCCTCGTGGGGGATCTCCTGGGAGATCTCGAACGGCTGGAGCTGCGCGAGGACACGGTGGTGGTCTTCACCAGCGACCACGGTGACATGCAGGGAGATCACGGCATGTGGTTTAAGCGTACCTTCTACGAGGCGTCCGCCGGGGTTCCGCTGATCGTCTCCTGGCCCGGCGAATTCGCCCCCGCCCATGTTGCCGAAGCCGCGTCACTCATCGACATCGGACCGACAATGGTGGCCCTCTCCGGCGGCGATACGGCCCGGTACGAATCGGAGTCCGACGGCCGGAGCCTCGCCGGTGTGCTGCGGGGAACCGAGCGGAGCCGGAAGGATGAGGCCATCGTGGAGTACTGCGGCGAGGGGGCTCGATCTCCGATGATCATGGTGCGCCGGGGGAAGATGAAGTACGTCTGCTTCCATGGGTTCTCCTCGCTGCTCTTCGACCTCGAGAACGATCCGGATGAACTCGTTGATCTGGCACAGGACCCGGCGTATGCCGAGACGGTTCGGGAGCTGCATGCCGCGGCGGTACGCGACTTGGACCTGGAGCGTTTGAACACGGAGGTGATCCGCAGCCAGAAGGCGCGCTTTCTGATTCAGAAATCACTGCAGAGGGGCCGCCGCACCGCCTGGGACTTCCAGACCCATCGCGACGAAAGCCGTACCTACGTGCGCGGCGAGAACGTCGCCGAGTATCTGAAATAGGCCGATTTGCTGTCTGGAGAATTAGTCGCCGATCTCCTCCAATCGAATTTCGCGCCCCGTTTTTAGCGACAGCCTGCAGGCCGCGGCGATGCGCATGGCCGCGAGGCCGTCCTCGGCGGTCACCTCAGGAGGACCGCCGGTTCGCACTGCCTCGACGAAGCTCTCCAATTCGGTCACGAAAGACTGGGCGTAGCGCTCGAGGAAGAAGTAGAGAGGCTTCTCACGGTGGACGCCGCCGGAGTCGGAAACGGTGAGGGTGCCGGTACTGTCGTTTTCGATGGCGGCGGTTCCCTCGGAGCCGTGGATCTCCGCGCGCTGATCGTAGCCGAAGGAGGCGCGCCGAGAGTTTTCGATGACCCCTACCGATCCGTCGGCGAATTCCAATGTGATGATTGCCGTGTCGATGTCGCCGGCCTTGCCGATCTCCTCGTCCACCAGGCAGGCTCCCTTTACGAAGACACTCTCCACAGCGCAGCCTGTGAGGAACCGGGCCATGTCGAAGTCGTGGATGGTCATGTCCATGAAGAGTCCCCCGGAGCCACGGATGTATTCGATTCCGGGCGGGGCCGGATCCCGCGAGGTGACCCGAACCGTCTCGATTCGCCCGAGTGTCCCGCCTGCGACCTCCCTGCGCAGCGCCTGGAAGTTGTGATCGAACCGCCGGTTGAAGCCCACTTGCAGGAGCACCTCGGCGTTCCTTGCCGTCTCGGCGATCCTCGTTGCCGCCGGAATGTCCGCGGCTAAGGGTTTTTCGCAGAAGATGTGCAGCCCTGCGGCGGCCGCTGCCGCGACCGCCGGTTCGTGCAGACTTGTCGGCAGAGCGATCACCGCGGCGTCGGCTTCCTTCATGAGGCCCGTGAGTCCTGTTGCCGTGTCGGGCGAGTCGAACGGTTCGCGCAGAATTGGAATATCCGCACCGGCGGTGAGTTCCGTCAGGGTAGGAGAGGGGGTCGGCTCCACGATGGCGAGGAGGCGCATCCCGCCGATTCTGCCGCTGATGTTACGGGCGTGCAGTTCGCCTATCCTGCCGCCGCCGAAGAGTATGGTGCGAATCTCCTGTCTGGCCATGTGCCGTCCTCCTCCAGTGTGGTTTCGGTGTCTATTTTAGTGTATTCGATGAGTGTGGTACACTGTCGGGGCTATTTGCCGGTGATGGCTGATTGAGGCACGGGTACCACGAAAAGAGACCGATCTGATGGAACCGAATCTGTGCCTGGGAGGATTACAGTGGAGAAGGTGATGAGCCGTCGAGTGCCGGAGATCCCGCCGAGGCATGAGAAGCTGCGCGTCGTCATAGACAGCGATGCCAAGAACGAGATCGACGACCAGTACGCCACCGCGCTTGCTCCTAACACGCACAAACAATCGAACTGTTGGTACGAAATATACTCATAGAGCGCGAACCGCTTTACAATCTCTCAGATTGGAGAATGGAGGGGTGCCGTATTGTGATGCTGATGACGGTAATTCCTCACGTATCCGGGGTATCGAAATATTCGAGATCCGGATAATAGGTATGATAAAATCCACGATCGCGAGTAAGGAACCTTTCTGCTCGGAGAACGGCGTGTGCCCCGATGAGGAAGTCCGAGATAATGCGCTTTCGTGATCCGCCGGCACGACGATATTCCTTCCACTTCATTCCCGCGAGAAGAGCCACTTCATCGTCTATCGACGATGTACGCACGTTGAGCTTTTCTACAGCATACAACAGTGATTCACGACTACCGAATTGTGGAACCAGTTCGGCGAAGACGATGGATGAGACAATCAAAGCTCCTTCGTCATACGCCTCTCTGAGGAGTAACGACGAAGAGCTAACGAATTTCGGATCTGGCAGGAATACATCTAAGAGTATGTTCGTGTCGATGGCGGTGATCATCGTCCACGGATCTCGTCTATGTAGGCATCCGAACTCGATTCATTCTTGAGGATGCCCATCACCTCGTCCACCGGGTGTCGGGAGAGGCTTCGTTTGCGAATGAGGATCCCCTCTTCGGTGAGGATGATCTCCACTTCGGTGTTTTTCGTCAGACCATACCTGTCCCGCAGTTTTTTCGGTATCGTCACCTGTCCACGATCCGACAATTTCATACATTCCTCTTCAGTATTGCAGTATAGGAAATACATACTATAGATTTATGCTGTCCTTCAATGTATTCTCTGTAGTGCAACGGTAACATACGCTTTCGATTTCGATAGTGATGCTCCGGAATATGGGGATATTGGAGGAAATCAATTCTAACCACGGATACACACGGACGGGCACGGATGGGGGAATTATAATTCAACCTGGATCAATGCAGATGACTCTATAGCCGCTGCTCTTCAATCTACGTCAGGACTCCGGCGTTATTCTTCATCTTGTAGCGATGACGGATTCTCTCTTAGTTTCTCGATCTCCTCGACCGAGAATTCGGTGACTCGTGAGATGAGTTCGTTATCCATTCCTTCCTCGATCATCTTCAAGGCGGTGATTCTGCTCTGTTTATCACGTCCTCGTCTCTCGGCATTTTTAAGACGCCATAGTTGATCGCGTTTCCATTTCTGGTGGGCCCGGTATTGCTCGCGGAGATCCGGATCCTGGGTGAAATCCTCGTATACTTTATGGGCAGTGTTGATGTCTTCATCGGTCAACAGTATCTTCATCTCCGCTTTCTCCTCCGGCGTCCCCTCGTAGCGCAGGAACGTCAGCCACTTTTTCAACTCTGAGTCTATCACGTTTTTATCGTGATAGGGTATCTGCAGGAAGTGCATCACGTGGTGGTCGGTCAGCACCAATTCCCGGTCGTGCTCTTCACGTAGGAGAAACCAGAGATGTGATCGGGGGATTTCCGGAAAAAGCGTGAAATCCAACACCCCGATGAAGATCACGGGCTTGAGGATGTGGTACTCCTCACCGTCCTCCAGTTGGTCTGCGTATTTATGGGCCCAGTAGTATAGGCACCGTGCTTTGAAAGCCTGTTCTCGTTCGGTCTGCACCTCGATGTCGTACTGTCGTCCCGTCTCGTCCACGGCGTGGATGTCGAGGATGGATTCCTTGCCCCGTCTCCAATCTCGCAGATTATAGGGATTGCGGATCTCCACATCGGCGATGCGCGGAAACCCCGAGTCTGCATGTACCGCATTCAAGAAACTGATCAGAAGCCCCTTCCTGCTTTCGTCGCCGAAGAGGTAGCGGAAAAACATGTCGGATGTGGGTCTAATGTGCATCTCATCTTCAGTATTCGCCTTTCGTTTCACTTTGGCAAGCCTCCCTGAGTCCCTGATCTCGATATGTGTCGACCTTTATCTCTACTAGGTTAGCAAGAATGGTGCACGGTGCTTCGGGAGATGGGGAAGGAATCTGGTATAACCACGGATACACACGGACGGGCACGGATGGGGGAATTATAATTCAACCTGGATCAATGCAGAAAGATTATTTGGACGACTGCCTAGAATACCGACTTGATCCAATGTGATACCAATATTACACTGTATATGTGAGTGTTCTATTTAGCAAAATCCTGGAATTAATTTCAAAGAATGAAATAAGGATATCTGATCACGGATACGACGAGATGATTAACGATGATATCCTTTTTACCGAGATAGTGCCTAACATGAATGCCGCGATTGTGGTGGAAGAATATCCAGAATATCCGAAAGGACCGTGTGTATTGGTGTATTCCCAAGATAATCGGAATCAACCGCTGCATACAATCTGGGGTATTCCAAAGGGCAAAGAATCGCCTGCGGTATTGATTACTGCGTATCGTCCTGATCCAAATCGGTGGTCGGATGATTATTTAAGGAGAATACAGTGAGAGAATCCAACCATATCAAATATGTGCATGAAGGGAAGTATGTCGCCGAGGTGCAAGTTACTCTGATTGATAATGAAGGCTGGTCTCCGTACCTTTCGGTTGAAGATGTACAAAAACTCGATACCGTTCGAGTCGCATTGAGATCAGGGAATATCAAGAAAGCCGCTGAGTATTCCAAAGTCTATAAAATGATGCCCGTGGCTATATAGCCGCTGTTCTTCAATCTACGTCAGGACTCCGGCGTCCCCTCGTAGCGCAGGAACGTCAGCCACTTTTTCAACTCTGAGTCTATCACGTTTTTATCGTGATAGGGTATCTGCAGGAAGTGCATCACGTGGTGGTCGGTCAGCACCAATTCCCGGTCGTGCTCTTCACGTAGGAGAAACCAGAGATGTGATCGGGGGATGGGGAAGGAATCTGGTATAACCACGGATACACACGGACGGGCACGGATGGAGAGGGGATGTTTCTGATGAAGTCACGATGGCTCTGTTGTCCTTGGTGATTCACATTGAAACGGAATACGGTGCATCCGGCTGATGATTATCCTGTACGCAGACCTTCGCGGGGTATCTCGGGGAATCGCTCCACCAGAGCCCGTTCCAGGTTTTCCGCGCCGGTGAAATGGATCGCATTCAGCCCAGCGGCTTCGGCGCCGTCAACGTTGTGACGGGTATCATCCAGGAACAGCATCTCGGCGGGAGCAACCTCCATTCGACGCGCCGCCGCAAGGAAGATCGCCTTATCGGGTTTTCCCATGCGGACCTGTCCGGAGATGATTACACTCTCGAAATACTCGGTGAGAAAGCTGTTCTTCAGCAGGATGTCGTAGACCGCGGAGGCCATGTTCGAGACGAGACAAAGGCGGAATCCCTCCCGCCGCAGGGTAGTAACCCAACGGAGCATGCCGGGATCGATGTGAGACCAGCCGACGGCGTCGAGGCGCATGAGTGTTTTTGCCAGCTCATCCCTTGTGGCGGTATCGTCCGGCAATGTGGCCCCGGCTTCCCGTCCGACCATCCGCCAATAGGCGACGGCATCGATCTCACCAAGATCGAACTCGTGTCGGTATTTCCAGAGGGACGGCGTGAACTGCTCGACACTCACCCCCATCGCACCGGCCATGTGCCGAATGTGATGATCGTCGATCGGTTTTGCCAACACCCCGCCGTAATCGAAGGCGATGGTGGTGATTCTGTTGGTATCGGCAGTGGTCTGCATGAAATACTCCTCGTGGTGAATATCTCGAGAAGCCTGGTCGTCCTTGGTTCTATAGGACTCTCAGGACTTCGTCCTTCGTCTCCGCCGGCGGAAAGGCATCGATGGCGGCATCGAGCCTGTCGACCGCCGTACAGCCGGCCGTTTCTTGAATATATACAGAGTCACTCTATGAGTCTGTGCCGCAGAAACTAATCTTGCGGCCTTGGCCTCCTCAAGCAATATCTCGGTCACAAAAGCGAAGGGATTTTTGGTCTCTAAAACCTTCGTCGATTGATCGCTACCTAGTTTGGGTTTTCATACTCAAGGATCTGATTGATCTGTTCCATCAAACGTGGTGGCTCTCTCTTGTAGTAGAGAATTACGCGGTGACTGCAACATATTGGGCTTCCGAGAGCATATCAGCCCGTAGATATGGACTCAGAGACTCTAGAGTCAGTAGGTCGACGGGCCTTTGCAGTTTCCCCTCGAGAAAATCGGCAAGATCCAGGAAATGATCAACGGATTTTTCTTCCTGTTCGAACTCGACGAGGAGATCAACATCACTTGTTTCAGTCTGCTCTTCCCGGGTAAAGGATCCGAATATTCCGATTCGTTTTACACCGAGAGATTTCAAAACGGAGATATTTCCTTTTAGGATGGCCGTTACTTGGTTTTTTCCGGTAATCAATTGTCTATCTCCTGCTACGGAAATCGCGAATACATATCCATATCGTATCATCATTCATGTCTTGTATCAATCGCACCAGCAATTCGAAATATGGCTACCGCCATATTTCGAATGTGCCACATTTCTCCTTATTGTTGCCCTTTTCGAGGCGATTCGACGAGGTACGAAGTCGATATCGCAGAA
>CAZAKE010000052.1:0-27066 GCA_964485495.1 uncultured Spirochaetales bacterium | reverse complement strand
CCCACCGGCAAACGGGAAAACGAGCCTGCGTCATCATCGACGAATACGACAAGCCCCTCCTGTCAACCATCGATAATCCCCCACTCCACGAGGAGTACAAACAGTTCCTGAAGCCCTTTTTCGGGGTGCTGAAGAGCAGCGACGCCCACCTGAAGTTCGCCTTTATTACCGGGGTTACCAAATTTGGACAGGTAAGCGTTTTCTCCGACATGAACCAGCTAATAGACCTTTCTTTGGACAATGATTATGCGGCCCTCTGCGGCATCACCGAAGAGGAGCTCCTTGACGGCTTCCGGCCGGAGATCGATGCCCTGGCGCATCAGGAAGCTGTTTCCTACGACGAATGCGTGGAGCGTATCAGGCAGTGGTACAACGGCTACCGCTTCCATCCCGACGGGCCCGCGGTGTACAACCCTTTCAGCACCTTGAACCTTTTTCGAAGCCGGGAGTTTCAGGATTTCTGGTTTCAGACCGGGACGCCCACCTTTCTGGTGGAACTGCTGAAAAAGACCGACACCGACCTGCGGGAGATCGACGGGATCGAACTGCCGGCAAACGCCTTTGCCGATTACCGGGCCGACCCGGACAGGCCGGTTCCGGTCATCTACCAGAGCGGCTACTTGACCATAAAAGGGTACGATCCTTCACTCCGCTTCTACACCCTGGGGTATCCCAACGCGGAGGTAAAGAACGGCTTTCTCGGCTTTCTCCTGCCCGACTACACCGGCCAGAGCAGGGACAGAGGGGGCTTTCATATCGGCATGTTCAGTAAGGAACTCCGGGCCGGGGATGTGGACGCCTTCATGGAACGGCTGAAGTGCTTCTTTGAATCGATCCCCTACGACCTGAATGATCAGACCGAGCGGCACTATCACGTGGTCTTCTACCTGGTGTTCAAGCTTCTGGGTCAGTATATCGACAGCGAAGTGAAGTCGGCGAAAGGGCGGAGCGACGCGGTGGTCACCGTTCCCAACAGAGTGTATGTCTTCGAGTTCAAGCTAAACGGCACCGCCGAAGAGGCGTTGGCACAGATCGATGACAAGGGCTATCTCATCCCCTTTTCCGCCGATACCGGCACCGGGCAGAAACTCTGTAGAATCGGTGTGGAGTTTGATAAAGAAGCGAAAAACATCGGCCGGTGGATTACCGAGGAAGGACCTTGAGATAGTTTGGCCTTATTCCCCCAGCACCCGTCCAGTTCCTCGAAGACATTCTTCACCTCGGCCAGATTGAAGTAGTTCCACCACCCACGCAACAAAGGCCTCAGTCGTTTGAGACCCCTCGCGTTGACCCATGTGGATTCCGTCCACTTCCTTCGTCGAGAGTCCTCACGGCGGACACCCTTGCCGGTCGCTCACGATTCCCCCTGTCGGGCCCGTAGAGGAATTTCACCTCCAAGTGGTGCGCCCTGCCGGGAGCACGAAAAAGCAAGGCGTCCACGCACGTGTCGCGGACGCCTTCGAATGAGATGGATATATGTTATCGAACCTGCAGACGCTTAGAGGTCCAGGTCCGTGTCGCTCTTGTCTTTTCGGTTATCCTTGATGGACTTCATAACCTTGCCGACAAGCACGTCGATCTGGGGCTTGAAGAAATAGCCCAACGCAGCACCTACAATCAACCAGAAAATCATACCTCTTCCTCCTTATTGATCTCGATTTCGATCTTGATTCCATCATCGGCCTCATACTCCTCTAAAGGAGGAATTTCCACCGCTAGAATACCCTTCCTGTATACTGCCTTTACCTTGTCTCTGTCAAATTTATCGGCAGGAACATAGTATTTCTGTCCCTTGATGTCCTTGAACTTCAGCCGATGCTTGAAGTACCGGGCATCTTTCAGTTCTTCGCGATCCCGTTCGGGAGCCTTGGCGCTGAGAGACATGAAGTCTCCTTGGAATTGCAGGTCCAGATCTTCTTCCGTGAAACCGGCTAATGCAAACTCGAAGACGAGTTTCCGTTCCTTCGTAAGATACACGTTCGCCGGGGGATAGGAGAAGGCCGGATAAAAATCCGTGTTCTCATCCCATCGAAACACCCGTTCGGCCTCGTGAGCCCCTTGTTTCATGCCGGTCGCGACGGCATCTCCCCACTGTCTGGTTGCTTCGAAAATCTCTTCGAGAACTTGTCCGATATCGAAGCTGTAGTGTCCCTTCATGATGCACTCCTCTCTTGAGCGAGTAATTCGAGCCCCATTGTGGCGACTCTATTTGTTCGACGGCAGCCATTCGGCCTACCGAAGGAAGCAACGCTTCTAAAATATATTTGCAATTTACATGCCATCTTCGAAACGAATCCAGAATATGGACGAAAAGGCAGTCTCCGGAGCCTTCGATACGGGAATAGAATCTCCGGATCCCCAGACCGGATCCATAGGAGAGATACGACACAACAGAAGACAATTCCTTGACAAACAATACATTACATCATAGTACATCATAGACGGAAGGATCGTCATCAGTATCTACGGAGGTCGAAACCCTTCGCTGTCCCGATTGTTAGAAATTCCATCTACACCGGTTCATCTGTACCGGCACCCGGTCTCCGATGACAGGGTTGAAAATGATACCTGGGCCAATATGACACACTACCGTCGAATACCATGATTCCACCGTATCATTTTCGCCTACCGGAATTCCGCAAAATATCACGATTCGCCAACGGACACGTTTCCCAGCACAGGAAAAAGTAGTATGTTTTGTCGGTGAGTATACGAATAGTAGCATTGGGGGAGATAGTCGGAAGAGCCGGCATCTTTTGCGTGAAGACAGTACTGAAGAAACTGAAGCGAGACCGAAATATCGACTTCGTAATCGCCAATGGCGAAGGCGCCACCGGAGGCTTCGGACTCGGCGCCAGGCATTCGGAATACCTGCGAAAACTCGGTATCGACGTTCTCACCACCGGCGAGAAGGCCTACTTCAAGAAAGACATGGTAGGACACATCCGCAAGGCTTCATACATACTAAGGCCGGCGAATCTCCCCGCCAGGGCACCCGGCAGAGGCTGGGCACTGTATGAGTGTAAGGGGAGAACCATCGGAGTACTCAGCCTCTTGGGATTGGCCGGATACGACAGGGTCCATCCCGCCAACCCCTTCGGGATGTTGCAGGGGCTCGTGGCGCGTATCAGAGAGCACACGCCTATCATCCTACTGGATTTCCATGCGGCCACCACGGCCGAAAAGGCCATAATGGCCCACATGTCCGACGGACTCGTCAGTGCGCTCATCGGCAGCCACGCCAAGGTCCCCACCGCGGACGAACGGATACTCCCGGAAGGCACCGCCGCGGTCACCGACACGGGACGGACGGGTAGCGCACACTCGGTCGGCGGACTGGCTCCGGAGATAGAGATTCGAAAGTTTTTGACCGGCATTCCGGAACGCTCGAAGGATGCCTGGGATGACGTGAGGATGCGAGGCGTCATCATCGATATCGGGGATGACGGAAAGGCCGTCGCCATCGAACGGATAGACCTCCCGTGCGAAGGAGCGGTGCCACATGACTGAGCAGGTAATTGTATTGGAGATAGACGAGAATACCGCGATCGTCGGATGCGATCCGAAAGGGGCCTGCAAACACTGCGGAGGGGAATCCTTCTGTAACATAAAGTCTCGGACGTTTACGGCATCGATTCCGCCGGGCCTTCAGATAGCACCCGGCAGTACGGTCGAAGTGTTTCTACCGCCGGGAAAGACCGTACTCGCCGGGTTCGTGGTTCTCATCATGCCGCTGATCATGTGTATGGGGGGATTTCTCCTCGCCAGGAACCTTACCGGTTCCGAAGGCATTCAGGCTCTCATCGGGCTCACCGGATTGGCGGCAGGATTCGGACTCGCGATCCTCTACCGGAGGATAACCGCGACCCGGCAACTACCCGAGATTCGACGGAGGGTAACCGGTTGAGTCGTCGCCGTTGTCGGACGATTCCTTTCATGATAAAACACCCAATACTTGCGTAAGATAGTTGTGCGTACGATAGATACACAAGGAGATTCACGATGGTACACGCGATTGTAGGAATGAACTGGGGAGACGAAGGCAAGGGACGGATGGTCGACTATTTCGCCGAAAGGGCGGATATGGTCATTCGGTTCCAGGGCGGTGACAACGCGGGTCATACGGTGGTCAACAGCCACGGCAAGTTCGCCTTTCACAACTTCCCTTCCGGAATCTGTTACCCGGACGTCATAAACGTCATCGCCTCCGGCTCGGTCATCAACCCGGAATCATTCCTGAAGGAGCAGGACGAACTGCGCCGCGCCGGCTTAAATGCCGACAACATCATGCTCTCCGACAGGGCCGTATTGATCATGCCGTATCATCTACTACTCGAACGACTGGAGGAGGAACGGTTGGGTGACCGGAAATACGGCTCGACCATGAGCGGAATCGCGCCGGCCTACGCCGACAAATACGCCAAGAAGGGTATCTTGGCCGGAGAACTGATCCACCCAGAGTATCTGCGTGAACGGCTCGGGGGGATTCTGGAATACAAGAACCTCATTCTGCAGTCGTGCTACGGACATGCGCCCCTCGAGTTCGAGCCGCTGTTTGAATCGCTGGTCGAGAACGGGAAGAGATTGAAGCCATACATCACCGACGTCGGTCCGGCGGTCGAAACCGCCCTGGCCAAAAATCAGCATATCATCCTGGAGGCACAACTCGGGGCCCTCAGGGACATCGGTCACGGCATCTATCCGTATACGACCTCTTCATCGGTGTTGGCAGGCTACGCGGCGGCATCGGTCCCGCTTCCTCCCGGCATGATCACCGAGGTTACGGGCATCACCAAGGCCTATTCCACCTGTGTCGGGGCCGGTCCCTTCGTCACGGAGCTGACCGGAGAACTCGGCGACAAGATTCGTGAGGAGGGGAAGGAGTACGGGGCGAAAACCGGGCGACCGCGCCGGATCGGCTATTTTGACGCGGTGGCGACACGGTACGGCGCGAAACTTCAGGGAACCCACGAGATGGTGATCACGTGCCTCGACGTCTTGAGCGGGATCGACCGGCTCAAGCTTTGTGTCGAATATGAGATCGGCGGAAAACGGCACGACCGCTTCCCGATCTATCCGAATCTCATAAAAGCCAAGCCGGTATATGAGGAGTTGCCGGGATGGTCCGAAGATATCACCGCAGTGCGAGAATTCGACGATCTTCCCGAAAACGCCCGTAGCTACGTGAAGCGGATCGAAGAGTTGGTAGGCGTGAAGGCCGCCTACATCTCGGTGGGACCGGAACGGGCGGATCTTATCGTGCGGTAGAAGGTCGTGTCCGCCATACCGGCGAACAATATGCTCACGCCGATTCCTTGACCAGTTTCGACAGCCCGCCTGCCATCTCGGAGAGTGAGAAGACGTGCCGGATATAGCCGTTCTCTGCCGCAACCTTGGGCATGCCGTAGACGATACACGAGGCAGAATCCTGTGCCACGGTTATCCCGCCGCTGTTGAAGATGGTGCCGATCTCTTTTGCACCGTCCCGACCCATGCCGGTCATGATGACGGCAAGGGCCCGGTCACCGTATGCCTTCGCCACCGACGAGAACAGGACATCTACCGAAGGGCGATGTCCATTCACCGTCTCGTCGTGAGAAAGGCGCACGACTGCGGCAAGCCTGCGCTTCTCCACCCTCATGTGCAAGTCACCGGGGGCGATCAATACCCGGTTCGGTGTCACGAGGTCACCCTCGGCGGCCTCCCTGACCTCCAGCGGACAGATCCGATCGAGGCTCTTCGCAAATTCGGCGGTGAATCCGGCGGGCATATGCTGAACCACCACGATCGGCACTCCGATATCACCATCGATGGCACCGAACAGCTGTCGCAGGGCATTCGGCCCTCCGGTAGAGATCCCGATGGCCAGAATCTCCGTTTTCCCGGACGGTTTCGTCGTAGGGCGCGGAGGCGCCGGTACCTCCGGTTTGGATATTCCGGCCGCTCCGGAACCGGGGCGAGTGCCGGATATTGGCCGATGTGGGGCTTCGGGAGACCGTGCCGAAGGAGCATCCGTTCGATCCCGGAGACGCGGCTCACCTCGGTCGGTCTCGCCCCTTCGTTGCTGGTACTTCTGCCCATACGCCCGTACCGTGTCTACGATGAGCCGACTGATTGTATTTATATCCTCAGAGATGGAGCCGGACGGCTTCAGAATGAAATCCGAGGCGCCAAGGGAGAGGGCTTCCATGGTGATCTTGGCACCCCGCTTGGCAACGGACGAGAGGATTACCACCGGTACCTGGATACCCCGGGCCTTTCGTTCGCGCAGGAACTCGATACCGTTCATCTCCGGCATCTCCAGGTCCAGGATCATTACGTCGGGATCGAGGCGGCCGATCTTCTCGAGTGCGAAGCGGCCGTTCATCGCCTTCCCGGCAACGGACAAACCCGGCGCACCTTCTATTATCCGACCGATAAGATTCCGCATCAGAGCGGAGTCGTCACATATCAGCACAGATACCGGCCGTTCACTCACCTCACTGCCTCCATGGTTCGATCCATCATTGGTTCTCCGCCCGTCACTCTATCATTCTGTTTCAGATAAATTTGCGATAGATACACGCCCAATCCGTCTTCAAGAACTCGAACTTCGTCTCCATTCCGAACAGACTCTCGGAGTGCCCGATGAACAGGTACGCATGGCCCGAGAGGGCATCCCAGAATTTGGAGATGACATTTTTTTGGGCCGCTTCATCGAAATAGATGATCACGTTCCGGCAGAAGATCATGTCGAGCTTCCGCTGTCCCGAATCGAATTTGAGATTATGGTAGTCGAATTTGGTCAGTTTCTTTATCTCGTCCTTGACCTTGAACCCGCCGGGCTTCTCGTCGAAATATCGTTTCAGGTACTTTTCCGCCACCCCATTTACACGTGCAGTGGGATAGAAGCCCTCTTTCGCGGTCATCAACGACTTGAGGCTCAAGTCAGACGCGGTGATCTCCACATTGAACCCGACCGGAAGAATTTCTTTCAGCACCATGGCGATCGAATAGGGCTCCTCCCCGGTGGAACAGCCGGCGCTCCAGACTCTGATAGTCTTGTCGGGCCCCTTCTGTTTGTGTTTCACGAGATCGGGGATCACATAATACTCGAGGGTCTGAAAGTGTGCGGTGTTTCGGAAGAATCGTGTAAGGTTCGTGGTTACCGAGTCGAGGAAGGCCTTCAATTCTTCGTCACTCTTCCGGATAAGCTCGTAGTATTGTTCGATCCGTTCGAGTTTGGATACTCGCAACCGTTCCTTGAGTCTGCTCTCGAGTATCGTACGGTTGGAATCGGAGAAATGGATACCACTCTCGCCGTAAATAAGGTCCCGGAACCTACCGAATTCCGTTTCGGATAAAAATTGTGTCATAGAATTGCGTTCTCTACCTGCGTCACCGATCTATTCGGTCAGAATTAATGGAGATGAAACGTCAACCTCGAATCGAGTCCAAGGTATGAGCACCATCTGGAATGATATATCCGACAATGTTCTCCTAAGTGTAAGTTTTTCTATACCCGCTGTCAATAATTCTCCGTTTTTTGGCCATTTTTGTGGTATACTGGAAGACAATGACATCACAGATGCGAGTGCTGACTGTCAAGGGAATCGCCCTGGATTCCGATACGAGGATGCCCATTGTGCTCCTGACCGACACACGATCGGGACTGATACTCCCGTTACGGGTAGGACCGGCGGAAGCCAGTGCAATCATCATAGAGATCGAGGGAGTACATCCTCCACGGCCATTGACCCACGACCTGATCACGGATCTATTCCTCAGACACGGATTCGTCATGCGGCATATCATACTCTATGGGTACGATCGGCACGACGATAAATTTCAGGCCCGTCTCTCATATACCACCGGCAAGAAGACGCACATGATGGAGGTGAGACCGAGTGACGGCATCGCCATCGCCCTGCGGCTAGAAGCCCCGATTCTCGCATCCACAACGGTCATGGAGGCCGGCGGGATCCCAGCCTCCCACATCGGTACGCATGAGACATATCATCGGGAGATCCTGTATCTGACCGGACGTGACACGGACCCGGTGTTGATGTAACCGCATCTATGAGGTTCATGAACGTGCCTCATGGAATTGATTTTTTCGGCGGAATGATCAATACTTCGAGGATCGGGCGAGTTGAAAAAAACGACATTTCCCCATATCTAACAACCTCGCAATTGTTTTTTCGGTCATGTGGATGAGGCACTTTCAGAAACACTGTTTTCGTAAGTGCCTCGGGTAAGTATTTTTGGAATATTTGGAATAGTAGCGGGTACTGAACTGAGGTGGCGATGAATAAGTACATATTTGTTACGGGTGGCGTCTGTTCGAGTCTCGGAAAGGGCATTTCGGCCACATCATTGGGAAAACTACTGGAATGCCGAGGATTGAGTGTCCGCATGATCAAGATCGATCCGTACATCAACGTCGACGCCGGGACTATGAGTCCCTACCAGCATGGCGAGGTGTACGTCACGGATGACGGGGCGGAGACCGACCTCGATATCGGTAATTACGCCCGATTCACCCGCGCGCCCCTCTCCAAGGAAAATTCGATCACCACCGGACAGGTATATCAGGAGGTGATCAAACAGGAACGGGAGGGCCACTATCTAGGCCGGACCGTTCAAGTCATTCCCCACATCACCGACGAGATAAAACGCCGTATCATCAAGATCGGCGAATCGCGAGACGTCGACGTAACCATCACCGAGATCGGCGGAACCGTCGGCGATATCGAATCGATCCCCTTCCTCGAGGCAGCCCGACAATTCGTCCATGATTTCGGCCGGAAAAACGTTCTCTATATACACTTGACCCTCGTTCCCGAGGTAGCGGGACACGAACTCAAGACCAAACCGACCCAACACTCCGTAAAGGAATTGCTGGCCATCGGGATCCAACCGGACATCCTCCTCTGCCGATCGCCCTACCCCATCAGCGAGGAGATGCGCACCAAGATCGCGCTGTTCACCAACGTGGAGGACGAATCGGTCATCTCGGCCCACGATGTCGAAGGCACCATCTACAAGGTGCCGTTGGTCTATCGGGACCAACGTCTCGACCAGATCGTCCTGGAAAAGCTTAGTATCGACGCCGGCCCGCTGGAGATCGCGGAGTGGGAGCAGGTGGTGAGGACCTATACGGAGGCGTCCCGGTCGGTACGGATCGGTATCGTCGGAAAATACATCCACCTGCACGATTCCTACAAGTCCATCTACGAGGCGCTCCTCCACGGAGGAATCGCCAACGAATCCAAGATCGAACTCGTGAAGCTCGACTCGGAGAAATTGGAGGAGGATGATTCGTTGTTGGGAGTCCTGGACACCGTCGGAGGCATCCTCATACCCGGCGGTTTCGGACAACGTGGAATCGACGGCATGGTCAAGGCGGTCAGATATGCCCGGGAACGGAAGATTCCCTGTTTCGGGATCTGCCTCGGGATGCAGGTGATGGTGATCGAGTACTGTAGGACGGTACTCGGTTTATGCGGGGCGAACAGTACCGAATTCCACCAGGAGTGTCCCCATCCGGTGATCAGTCTCCTGGAGGAACAGATCGATGTGACCGCATACGGAGGGACCATGCGCTTAGGGCGCAGCGAATCCTATCTGAAGGAGGGTTCCAAGATCAGAGGGATCTACGGTTCTGAGTATATCAACGAACGCCACCGCCATCGCTACGAGGTCTCGAACCGGTACAGACCACAACTCGAGGAAAACGGCTTAATAATTTGCGGTGTGACCTCCGATTATAGTCTTGTGGAGTCGGTCGAGTGGCCCGATCACCCATGGGGTGTCGGGGTGCAGTTTCATCCCGAATTCACTTCCAAGCCCGACCACCCGGGCCCGCTCTTTGCCCGATTCATCGAAGCGAGTCTGCAGCAGACTCCGGAGTCGATCGCCGATCATCCTGAACTGGAGCGTCTGCTGCTGGAAGAGCAGTTTGGGCCGACAGAGACTACGGCCGGCATCACCACCGCGGCTGCGACAGGGAACGAGTCGACCGATACCGAAGTCGCCGGGGCCGGCGTTCCCGGAAACGGTTCGCGGCGAAGATCGGAGCCGATAGAGAAATGAATCACGAGAGAAACCCGAGAGTCGTACGAGCCATGAAAGAGCTGCAGATCATCCCCGCTTTGCTCCTGATTGTGCTCTTGGCCGCCGGCGCATGCAGTCTCGATTACGAATCGGCGGAGATGGCCGAAGACCTCGATCAGGAGATTCCCAATTCGGTACTCATCAACTTCTCACAGGTCCTGGTGCGGGATTCGGAACCCGCCTTCCTGGTGGAAGCCGCCAGGGCGGAGGATTACGGTAAGAAAAAAGAAACGCGGCTCACCGACATCCACTTCATCGAGTATGATAAAGACGGCGCCATCGTGACCGACGGGCACGCAGACTACGCGATCCTGAACAACGACACGAGGAACGTGGAGTTATGGGGGAACCTCTTCTTCTACTCCGCCGGCGAAGAAGCGGAGATCAGCGGCGAGTACCTCTTCTGGAACGACGCGGAGCGGACCCTGACAAGCAAGCCGGAACTCCCCGTCCGAATAAAAAAAGACCAGGGCACCGAGATCGAAGGCCAGGGATTCACCGCCGATTTCAAAACCTTGGATTTCACCTTCGAAGAGGATGTAACGGGGACCTACGTCTCCGACGATGAAGAGGATGAATGATCTCCTTCTTCACGGATCCTTCCGGTCGCGAACCCGCGTGACGATGAGAGCGACGCCTCTCTCGCTTTTTCCGGTGTCTCTTCCTCGAGTGGTTCGCTTTCGACCGCTCAAAGGACACATCGTGAAAACCGTCATGATACTCCTATTGGTCCTCCTGAGCGGTACCGTCGTCGTAGCCGAATCCGATCGGTTCACCTTCACCAGCGACCGAACGGAGGCCCGGCTAGCCAAAGGAAAAGAACGGACAATCCTGACTGGAAACGCGAAGGTCACCTCACGGTCGACGATTATCACGGCGGACAAGATCGAGTTGTATGGAGATGATTTCCGATACGCCGTCTGTACCGGAGACGTTCGGGTCGTCGATCAGGACAAGGGAATCATCCTCACCTGCGAAGAGCTCTTCTTCGACCGGGAGAAGAGCATCAGCCGGGCCGAGAGTTACGCGGAGATGCAGGACCAGAAGAACGAACTGGTCGTCAAGGGCGGATACCTCCTGAATAACGGGGACGAGGAGATCACGATCATACAGATCGGCGTACGAATCCTGAAGGAAAATATGGTGTGCAGGTCCGAATTCGCCCGGTATCGCCGGAGTGAGGATATCCTCGAACTCTCGGGGATGCCGGTGGTGTACAAAGACGAAGACGAGTATCGGGCATCCCGGATCATCATCAACATCGAGACCGACGAGATCACCCTCGAAGGCGAGGTGAAGGGAACCATCGAGAGTGGGGAAGAGAGCAGTGGGGAAGAGCGCGAAGATGGAGACGCCGGCGAGTCTCCGGAAAACGGAGACTCGCCGGCAACAGCGACCGAGGAGGACCGATGACGCTCTCCGTAGAAGGACTGCGCAAGGCCTACGGCCGAAAGCTGGCGGTACGGGACGTGAGTTTTTCCATGAACGAGGGGGAGATCGTCGGACTCCTCGGCCCGAACGGGGCCGGCAAGACCACCGCATTCTATATGATCGTCGGGTTCGTGAAGGCCACCGCGGGGAAGATACGCCTCGACACCCATGATATCACCCACATGCCCATGTACAAGCGCGCCAGGACGGGAATTTCCTATCTACCGCAGGAAGCATCGGTATTCAGGAAGCTATCCGTAGAGAAGAACATCTGGGCGATTCTGGAAACCCGGGGTGACCTCCGGCGCTCCCAGAAACGCGAGAGACTGGAGAGCCTGATTCATGAGTTGGGAATCAGCCATGTGCGCAAACAGACCGCCTTTACCCTCTCCGGAGGCGAGCGCAGGCGTACCGAGATCGCCAGGGCTCTCGCACGGGACCCCCGCTTCCTGCTGTTGGACGAACCGTTCGCAGGGATCGATCCGATCGCGGTATACGAGATCAAGAAGATAATCCAAGAACTCTCCGGCAAGGGCATCGGCATCCTGATTACCGATCACAATGTGCGGGATACCCTCGAGATTACCCAGCGATCCTACATCATCAACCTCGGAGAGATTCTGGTGAGTGGAAATCCCGGGGAGCTCCTCGCCAGCGAGATCGCCAGGAAGATCTACCTAGGCGAACAATTTCAGATGTGAAAAAACCCCATCGCTCCCTCATGGGCCCTCACGGGCTGCGCTTTGAGTGAAAGTTGACAAAGCGGAGTCCTATCCACCATACTTAGAAACGATATCGTGAAAGAGATACCCGGAGGAGGGAGTGCAGTACCAAAAACCTGTTCTCGTCCAGGAGCAGAAATTACGAATGAGTCCTCAGCTGTATCAATCGATACAGCTCATGGCATTACCCCTTCATGAGTTGAAGCTGCAAATCCAGGAGGAGATCGAAAAGAATCCCGCCCTGGAGGTGCTCGACGAGAAGCCCGACGAATCTATAGATGAACAGCCGGAACGCGACCTGGAGGTGGAGGAGTATTTCGAGAACAGCTCGGATCCGGGCTACTCGCGCCGGCTCGATCAGGAAGCGAGTGACTCCAAGCAGCAGTTTTTAGAAGGGGCGCTCACCCACCCGGAATCACTCCAGGATCATCTGCAATGGCAGTTGCGTCTCCAACCGATACCGTCCGATTGGGTGGAACTCGGTGAGCTCCTTATCCAGAACCTCGACGGAGACGGATTCCACCGGGAACCACCGGAGACCTTCATTCCCTCGGAATACGAGGATGCCCTGCCCGAGGTGCTGGCCTTGATCCGCCAGTTCGAGCCGGTAGGCACGTGTGTCGCGGACTACAAGGAATCGCTGCGTGTACAGGCTTCGCTGGATCCGAACGCGCCGGACGGCGTGGTAACAATCCTCTCTAAGTATCTCGAACTCCTCGAGCGAAACAAGACGGCGGAGATCGCGAAGAAGATGAAGGTCGAGGAGGATGCCGTCCTGCAGATCCTCGAGTACATCAGAACCTTGAACCCGTTTCCCGGCCGTGAATACTCTACCGAATCACCCCGATACGTACTACCTGACCTACAGGTCACCATGCGGGATGGAGAATTCGTCCTGATCCTGAATGACGAAGAGATTCCGGTCCTCGGGCTGAACCCATTCTTCGAAGGACTGCTCAAGGACAAGGAGAAATCCGGCACGGGGAAACGGGAAGTCAAGAAGTTCGTCAACGCCAGCGTCAAGGACGCACGCTGGTTCATCCGCTCCATCAAGCAGCGAAACGAGACGCTGCTGAAGATCGCCAAGGCCATCATCGAATTCCAGCGTGAGTTTTTCCTGCGTGGACCGAAATATCTCGTGCCGCTGACGCTCAAGGATATCGCCAACGCGGTCGATGTACACGAGACCACCGTTTCGAGGATCACCACCGCCAAATACGTACAAACCGAGTGGGGCATCTTCGAATTGAAGCACTTTTTTTCCAATTCAATCAGTGGAGCCGGGTCCGGCGGCTCCCGATATTCGAAGGAGGCTGTAAAGGAGATCATCAGGGAGATAATCGAGGAAGACCTAGCTGCGGATAGCTCGAATCATTTGTCCGACCAGAAAATCAGCGATATATTGAAGAAACGGGGCATCAACCTCGCAAGGAGAACCGTTGCCAAGTATCGCAGAGAATTGAAGATACTGTCTTCATATGATCGCTGATCACGGATCCATCATCGGAACCGGAATGGTAGTTGGAACATCGAGTTGGAATCGCGGGAGGGAGGGTATTCGCATCATAGCGGCTGCAAACTACCTCACCGCAGATCTTTGAATCATAATCACAGGGAGGATCACATGCATATCGAGATCAAAGGCGTTCACTACGACATAAGCGAGAGCACCAAGGAGTTTATCGACAAGAAGATGAAACGAATCGGTTTCGCGGAGGATCTCCTGGTGGATCTGCTGTTTACTATCACCCGCGAGACGAACAGATATAAGGTCGAATCGAATATTAACTTCAGATGGGGCGGTTCGGCCCACATCCGTACCGACGCCTTCGAGCTCTACAAGGGAATCGAGATCCTCTTCGATAAGCTGGAACTAAAGATCAAAAAAGAGAAGGACAAGATCCAGGAACACCAGAACAAACACCATACCGCCTCCATCGAATAGCGGGAGGAACACCGGAGAATGTCCAATTTCACGGTCCTGGACCTGCTGGACCTCGACCTAAAAGAGCATGACGATCTGGAGTTGCACTGTATCGGCGGTAGGGCCGGGCTCGTGCGGGAACTCACCGTCCCCGACCTCAACCGGCCCGGGCTGGCACTGAGCGGATTCTTCGAAAACTTCGCGGTACATCGAATCCAACTCTTCGGCCAGGGGGAAAACGCCTACCTCCGTAAGATGGAGAAGGAAGGCCGGACCGACACGGTCGCACAGATCTTCAAATATCCCATTCCATGCTGCGTGTTTTCCCACGGCCTCGAGCCCACCGACACGCTGCGTGAGACCGCGGAGCAGGCCGAGTGTCCGATTCTCCAGACGACCCTCTCGTCGGCGGACTTCTCGATCCGGGTCATCCGTATCCTCAGCAATGTCTTCGCCCCGCACAAGATGGTCCATGGGGTGCTGGTAGAGGTGTTCGGTATCGGCGTATTGATCATGGGCGACAGCGGTGTCGGCAAGAGCGAGACCGCCCTGGAGTTGATCGAACGTAACCACCGCCTGATCGCCGACGATTCGGTCGAGTTGCGGTGCGTAAACGGCAACATGCTCATCGGACAGGGCGCCAACCGCGCGCTGGGCCATCACATGGAGATCCGGGGGTTGGGGATCATCAACGTCAGCCATCTCTTCGGAGTCGGCGCCATCAGAGACACGAAACAGGTTCAACTCGTGGTACAGCTGGAGGAGTGGGATTCGGACAAGGTGTATGACCGGATCGGGTCCGGAGAAAGTTACTACGACATACTCGACGTGAAGATTCCGCTCATCCATATCCCTGTCAAACCAGGCAGAAACGTCCCGATCCTCATCGAGACGGCGGCGATGAACGAACGGCTCAAGAAGATGGGATACTTCTCCGCCAGGGAGTTCAACGAAAATGTGCTCCGCTGGCTGGAGAGTGAAAATGCCAGAAACCTCTATTTTCAAAACAAGGATACCTTTTAGGGAGGCGTATGAAAGTTAAAGAAGTGGTTATCAAAAACCGCGCCGGCATTCATGCCCGTCCGGCTGCGTTGATCGTACAGACGGCCAACAACTTCTCCTGCCAGGTATACCTCGAGAAGGATGGGAATCGGATAAACGGAAAGTCGATCATGGGCATCATCACACTCGGAGCCGGGTTCAACTCTACCCTACAGATAGTGGCGGAAGGCGAGGACGAGGAAGATGCCGTGAGCGCCATAGCGAAACTCTTCGAGACCCGATTCGAAGAGGAATGACAGACTCTCTGCTATGAATCGGAACAGGCGGTTTCCGGACGCTATCCGGTGCGTCTGGCTAGGCATCATGGCCTTCGGTACCGCTCTGCTGCCGATTTCGGCCCAGACGACCCATATTTCTCCGGTCTCCGAAGACCCGCACGCGGTCTACTATTCACTCACCGCCCACGACATGCCCGGCGACAGGGTACTGCACACCATAAAACAGGGAATGCGATCCCGAATCACCTATACCGTACGGGTTTTCCGGGAGGTGCGGGGCATTTCGAGAATATTCGGTGATCGACCGCTTGCCGAAACACAAATCTCCAAGGAGGCGAGACTCGATCCGTTCAGCGGACGGTATATACTCACCGAGAGCCGCGGCACGACCTCGCGATATGACGACTCCCGCTCGCTGTTACAGGGGTTCTTCGGCCTCGAGGAGGTTTCCGTCCCCAAGGTAAACGAGCACGATGCCTACGTGATGGGCCGGTCGAGACTCGAGGTCACCCTCCTCCAGGAACCGCTCAGGCTGCTGATGCCCTTCCTGGGTGACTTGATTATCACGACGCCATGGAGCAGAATTCGTATGCTTGATACATCGGATTCCAGAGACGGGGAACCCGGAATCGAGGAGACGAATCGCGAATGATACGCCGAAGAGAGGCCGGGTCATCCCTGGCCGGACTGATCAGCATACTCTTCCTCTATGTGTTGTTGATGGTCCTGATCATCGTCTTCTCCCGAATCGTGCTGCAAGACCTGTCGACTCTGGAGCTGCTGCCGAACTCCCTCATCTTGCTGGTGGCCATCGTGCTGCCGGTATTCCTGATCTCCTCGGTGTTGTACAACGTATTTCGTCTGTTACGGGACAAGCGCGAGGGAAAACCGGGGGCCATGTTCAAAATCCGTCTCACGATCTTCTTCACCGCCGTGTCCTTCCTATCCGCCATCCCCCAGGGCATTCTCTCCATCACCTTCCTGAACACCGCGATGGGATCCTGGTTTTCATCCGATATCGGTGCCGCCCTGGACGGAGGAATCCGAGTCTCCCTCTCCTACTACAACGAACGGCTCGAGTATCTGGAGACCTTCGCCGGAAGCAGACGGTTCTCCCGGCTCCTGCGTGACATCGAGGCCAATCCCGCCGAGGTGTGGGACGAGATTGCCGATACGGCACCCTTCGTCGACTTCCTCCACGTGGTGGATATGGAGGGCAACGAGGTGTTCTACGCCGGTGAACCCGGCGGCAAGGTACCGGGATTTCCATCGAGATCGAAGATGGACGGGTTGCTACCGGGGATAGAGTACGGCGGCGCCAGTCTGCTTCGAGCGGTGAATTACCATCCGCCTGAGGATTCACGGGTAGCGGTCATCCTCGGGGTGGTGCTCCCGGAGTATTTCAACGAATACGCCCAGCGTCTGACCGTATCCGAGGAGACCTTCACGCAACTCGAGATGTTCCGATCGGCGTTCCGTACCTTCCTGATCGTGTTCTACTCCTTCTTTTCGATACCCCTCATCTTGGTGGCGATCATGGTGAGTTTCCTCCTCTCCGGAGAGATCATCAGGCCCATCGTATACCTCGAGGAGGCCACCCGCAGGGTCTCCGAGGGCGACTTCTCCTTCCGGATCCTGAGCCGCAGCGGCGATGAGTTGTACTCCCTGGTACAGTCGTTCAACCGCATGATCTCCGAGCTGGAGCGTTCCCGAATCAAGCTCCTACAGACCGAGAAGGTGACGGCGTGGCAGGAGATCGCACAACGGATGGCCCACGAGATCAAGAACCCCCTCACCCCCATCAAGCTGGCGGCACAGCGGATTCTGCGCCGATTCCAGACTACCCCCGAAGACCTCGGCCGGGTCTTGGAGGATTCCGTCGAAGCGATTGTGCGGGAGGTCGAAAACCTGAACACGATGTTGGGGGAGTTCCGTGACTTCGCCAGGCTCCCGGCGCCGGCGCCGGAACGGGTTTCACTCATCGACATGGTCTCCGAGACAGTGGCCATGTACACCGAGAGCAGGCGTGACGTGAACCTGGACTACGGGAGAATCGATCCGGAGATCGAGCTCTCGGTGGATCCGGCCCAGATAAAGCGGGTGCTGGCGAACCTGATCGGAAACGCCATGGACGCTATCGAGGGGAGCGGCACGGTTTCGGTAGAGGCCGATCTTGTCAGAAAGGGAAATAATCAGTACTGTAGAGTACAGGTGCGGGACACCGGTTCCGGAATCGATGAGGATGACTTCAGGCAGGTCTTCAACCCGTATTACACTACCAAGACACACGGTACCGGTTTAGGATTGCCCATCGTAGAGCGTATCGTCTTCGACCACCACGGACAGATCTGGTTCGAGAGCCGGAAGGGGGTGGGGACGACCTTCTACATCGATCTACCTTTGGAGGTTGAATGAGTACGGTTCTCATAATTGACGACGAGCCCGGTATCCGGTCGGTATTATCGGATATTCTCAAGGACGAGAACTACGATGTCAGGACCGCCAACGACGGATTCGAAGGCCTATCACTCATGAAGACCGAAGAGATCGATCTGGTCATCCTCGACATCTGGCTGCCGAACATGGGCGGCATCGACGTACTCAAACAGCTGAAGCAGGACTACTCGGACATCGAGGTGATCGTCATATCGGGCCATGCGAATATCGACCTGGCCGTGAAGGCGGTGAAACTCGGGGCATTCGATTTCCTTGAAAAACCGCTGTCCCTGGACAAGATAATCACACTCGTGAGAAACGCCCTCCACCTGGAGTCCCTGAAGAGAGAGAACAAGAACCTGAAGACGTCGATCTTCATCGAAGATCGCATGATCGGCTCGAGCCCCTCCATGCAGCGGGTACGGGAGCTGATCGCCCAGAGCGCTAAATCCGACGCCAAAGTCCTCATCACCGGGGAGAACGGAACCGGGAAGGAGTTGGTGGCCCGGGAGATCCACACCGCCGGGGCTCGATCGGATAAGCCCTTCGTCGAGGTGAATTGCGCCGCCATCCCGGACACCCTCATCGAGAGCGAGCTGTTCGGCCATGAGAAGGGCGCCTTTACCAGCGCGGTCTCCATGCGGAAGGGCAAGTTCGAACTCGCCGACAAAGGGACCCTGTTCCTGGACGAGATCGCCGACATGTCACCGAGCGCCCAGGCGAAGGTACTCCGGGCCATCCAGGAGATGCGGTTCGAACGGATCGGTTCCGAGGAGACCATCGACGTGGACGTTCGGATTTTAGCCGCCACCAACAAGAACATCCAGGAGGAGATCGCGGCCGGCAGGTTTCGGGAGGACTTGTTCTTCAGGCTGAACGTGGTTCCCATCGACGTCCCGTCTCTTAAGGAACGGATCGAAGACCTTCCGGAGCTGCTCGAGTACTTCCTGGAGAAGTACAAACACGAAGGCGACGAGAGCCCCAAGACGGTATCCCCCGAAGGGTTGCGGATCTTGGAGAGATATCTCTGGCCGGGAAACATACGGGAATTGAAAAACTTCGCGGAACGGGTTACTATAATGACGGAGGAGAGTGAGATCTCGGCCGAAACGGTTCAGCACTTCTTGGGAGAGAAGAACAATTCTCTCGACGCCGGCGAACTACAGGAGTTCCATGATCTGAAGCTCAACGAGGCCAAAGACCTGTTCGAGGTCAAGTTCCTCGAGATAAAGCTGCAGGAACACGATTACAACATCTCCCAAACCGCCCAGACACTCGGCATCTACCCCAGCAACCTCCACGGTAAAATCCGAAAGTTTGGAATAGAGATGAAGAAATGAAAACATTGACCGAGAGACAAGGCCTGGTGCTTGGATTCATCGATGGCTTCATCGACGAACGGAAATATCCTCCTACCATCAGAGAGATTGCCGGCAACTTCGATATCTCCGTAAAGGGCGCTTACGACCACGTTAAGGCATTGGAAAAGAAGGGTTACATCAAGTGTGACAATAAACTCTCTCGGTCCATCGAGATCGTCGGAAAAGACGGAGAGGAGGAGCTGATCAAGGTTCCCGTCATCGGAAACGTCGCCGCCGGGGTGCCGCTCCTCGCCGAGGAAAACTACGAGACCGTGATCACGGTCCCCGCCTCCAGGATCAAGGGCAGGGCACACTTCGCACTGCGGGTGCGCGGCGACAGCATGCAGGACGCGGGCATCCTCGACGGCGACACCGCCATCTTCGAACAGCGCCAGTCGGCGGACAACGGCGACATCGTGGTGGCCCGGATCAACGACGAGGCAGTCACCCTGAAACGATACTTCAGAGAAAAAAACCGCATCAAACTCAAGGCCGAGAATCCCGTCTATCCTCCCATCTACACCCAGAACGTACGCATCCTCGGCAAGCTTCAGTGCATCATCAGGGAGTATCTTTGACGAATCGACACACGGTCTATCTGCTGTTGGGTCCGGAAAACGGCCAGAAAGAGGAGTTCATCCGTTCCATCAAGGAATCGGTCGCGAAAATCGCGGGCGGCTCCATGGAGGAACACCGGTTCTACCCCTTCGAGACCGAGGGGGGCCAGATCGTCTCGATCCTGCAGAACGGGTCGCTCTTCTCCGCATGGGTCGTGGCCACGCTGAGAAGTGCGGACTCACTCAAGAAGGGTGACGCGGCGCTCCTCGCCGAATACTGCGCCCGACCCGCCGAGAACGCCACCCTCATCATCACCAGTGACGAGGTCCACATCGACAAGAAGCTCGAATCCGCCGTCCCGAAGTCAAACCGCAAGGTCTTCTGGGAGATGTTCGAAAACCAGAAGCGCGGCTGGATCACTGCGTTCTTCAAGAAACGGCGGATCTCCGCGGATCGAGATGCGGTTGACCTGCTCCTCGAGCTGGTGGAAAACGATACCCTGGATTTCCAGACCGTTTGTGAACGGCTGGCCGGGTTCCTCGGCGAAGGGTCGATCCTCACGAGTGAGGAGATCGAGAAGTTCGTCTACCACAGCAAGGAGGAGAACGTCTTCACCCTCTTCGACAAGATCGCGGTGGCCGATCTGGCGGGCTCCCTCGAGGTGCTGCAGAAACTGCTCCTGTCCGGAGAATCACAACCGGTCCAGCTCTTAGGGGGTATCCTATGGCAGGTGCGCCGGCTCCTGGCGGTGAGAGAGCTGGTGGCCCGTCAATACGGCATCGAAGAAGCCTTTGGAAAGGTCAATATTAGGGGAAAACGCATTCAGGGGATCTATGCCCGAGGAGTGAAGGCCTACTCACCGGAAGACCTTCGGCGCATCGTGACCCTTATCGCCAGATACGACGCGGCCCTGCGGAATACTCGTACCGAGATGCAGGCCGTCCTACTCCAGCTCTTCCTCTATTACGCAATCATCAAACGGGGCAGAGAGCCGGAACCGTACCGTACATGATCGTTGAGCAGCCTATGCCGTCGGTCAATCCGAGCCCGTCGTCAAACCGAGTCCGCCGTCGATCAGCGCCTTGGTGACGCTCAGGACCTCGCCGGTCTCGACCCGCAGAAACTTCAGGAACAGCTCGTACTGACCGGAGCGGCGGTAGAGCTTGCCGGCGGTGAGGACTTCGGCGTTGAGGATCTTCCCCAACTCGGCCGCACCCTCGCCCGCGGTGATGCCGGACAGTTGCAGCTTCATCTCCTCCATCACGGTATTCAGATTGCTGCGGTCGGCCAGGCGGAAGGAAGCGCTCTCCGCCGCCGTCAACAGCATCTGTTCTCCGAAATACTCGGCGTCCACCGCCGACACACCCTCGGCGGCGTCGAAGGGCAGCACCGCCACCGTGGTCTCCGGATCGAGGCTGAGGGAGGAGTAATCCACCAGCTGACTCAAGGCCATGTCGAAGAGCATCCGTAGGGTATCCTCCTTCTCCTCGGCGGCGATGCGCGTGGCCTCGAAGTATTCATCCTCGGTGATGAGGGGCCTGTCGGTCTGGTAGGAGAGCTCCTCCTTGGCGAACCGGATGATGATGGCCTCCAGCTTGTCGGTGCTGAAGTTCGACCCGGTGTGGTGACTCACGCTGCCGACGGCGCCTCCCTCGCTCTCGCCCCGCTCTCCGTAGGTCAGGAAGATATACTTCCCGGAGGTAAACTGAGAGATTTGTCTCAGGACGTACTCGCCGTCAACCTCGAGCCCGCCGGTGCCCACCGTGAAGATCTTGATTCCCCGCTCCTTCGCGTCCTTGGCCGCCTCGGTATAGGGATACTCCTGGCCGTAGTCCAGATGCGGCGGGGCGTCGGTGATGACAAAGGCCATCCGGATCCCCGTCTCGGACCATTCGATGTCATGGATGGTCCGTTCCAGCGCGGCGTTGAGATCCTCGGGCGTGTCACCGCCTCCGGAGGCCTCCACCAGGTTCAGGGCCGCTCGGAACTTCTCGAGATCGGCGGTAAGGGGAACGGTCCGGGTCACATACTCGTCACCCTCGTCTTTGTAGAGCACCATGCCGAAGCGAATCCTGGGCTGGGCCGTGAGGTTGGTGAGATTCATGTGGATCAACTCGATGGTGGTACGCAGGCGCTCGATCTCCTCCCCCATGCTGCCGGTGGTGTCCATGATGAAGAGGATGTCCAGGGGGATGGGATCGGACACGCGACGTTCCGAATCCATGGCGATCTCATAGGAACGAAGGCCTTCCCTCGGCACCTGTAGCGAATGGGTCCAGTTAGCCACCGAGAGGGTTACGGTGTACTCGCCGGCGTCGTCCTGCCGGACACTGGGAAAGAACAGAAACGATCCGTCCGCCATGGTGACACCCCGGGCGATGGATCTCGATCCGGCGGTGACGTGGACACGGGCGTTGGATACGGGCTTCCCGGTGCGATCGTTGACCGTGAAGCCGATCCGCTCGTTCACGGGCAGGCTGAGGTGAGGGACGTCACCGTACTCCTCGAGAAAGCGGATGAAATATCCGTACTGTTTGTTGTCGTCGGCGAATCCGGCACTCAGCCCGGAGGCCTGGGCCCTGTCGGCGGTCATCCGCGGAGCGCCGGGGGCACCGCCCCTGGTGGCCGAGGAGGAGATCTCCTCTTCGATGACGGCCATTTCGCTCCCACCCTCTTCGCCGGTACCCGCCCGAGTTCCGGAGAGCGCACCCCCCATCCCGTCGGTGGTCGGAGCCGGAGCGGCCGCCGCGGACTCGCCTTCGGCCACCTCGCGGGGTGCCTCGGTCTTTTTCTCGGGCTCCTCACGCCGGGTATCGGCACTCGCGGAACCATCACTCCCGGAACCGGTGGAGGACGGTTCGGATGACGAGGCCGCGGAGTCCGCCGGTCCGGAATCCGACGGTCCGACCTCAGCGTCGGGTGCCCCTGCACATCCGGTCGTCAATAGCGTGACGGCGGCAAGCAAGAACAGAACCGATACAATGAAGACGATCGCCGTTCGGCCCACCATCATACCTGTTCGGTCGTTCCGTCGTGCCGTATCTGTGTGCATCATCATCATACCTCCGTTTCTCAGAATGGCCTCTTATAGTATAGTACAGTATACTCTCGATCGTATGTGAGAACAGTGGTGGTAACGATTACACCGAATGAAAAAAGCAAATTCGTCACTTACCGATTGTATCACCGTGTATATACGATTTTCGCGACCTCAGGGAGTCTGAGACGGTAATACCTGCGCCACTCCGGACTCATCGGGATCAAGGCCAGCTCATCGAAGGGTACGACGACCATGCCCCACTCCGGATGCCGATAATTCGTGATGAGGAACGGCTCGACCGCCACCACGGTCGCGTCGCCGCCGAGACCGGGTGCGGCCGTGGCACCCGCATCGGCATCGATCCACCCGACCCGCACACGGAACACGGCGGAATCGCCGGTCCAGGCCCTCGGATGAGCGACATCGTGGGGCTCTAGATGCCACGTCTGTCCGGAGATGAAATTTCCGCAGGAGGCGAGGATGAGTTTGTCCGAACCGTCTACCTTTTCCACATACCACGGCTGCAACACATGCGGGTGATGCGCCCAGACGATATCCACCCCTGCCCGGATCAGCTCCCGGAAGAACGTCAATTTTATCGAGTCGGGCTCCACGGCGTACTCAATGCCGCCATGACAGGAAACCACGAACAGGTCGTACGTCTCCGCCAACCGGCCCACGTATTCGACGAAATCCTCCCGGATTCCCGGATCCTTGTAATCCACCAGATAGACATACTGAGAACCGGAATATAAATTCAGAAACTGGGTGATCGCCAGGAACCCTATGCGCCAGCCGTTCATCTCGATCGATTCGGGAACGATGGCGTCAAATGCGCTTCGACGGAGACCCGACCACTTCACGCCGTGAGTCAACTCCAGCCTTTTCATCTCATCATAGGTGGCGATCACAGACTCGGGCCCCTGATCGGTGACATGATTGTTCGCAACCGAGAACACATCGAATCCCGCGGCAATCGCGGCCTCGACATAGCTCGAATGCACGTTGAAGCGAGGGTAGCCGGCCATCGTCTTAGACGGATCGAGGGGAAACTCGAGATTGCCGAAGGTGAGCGTATCCTTGGTGAGGAGACCGGCCACCCGTTCATAGATGCGGTCATAGGGCAGCCGGGAATAATTCACGTCGTGTGCCATGATGTCGCCTGCGAATGAGAGTGAAATCGGACGCCTCCCGACCTCTTCCGTGACCGCCGACTCGTCGAGCGCACGATCCTCTCGCAGCGTCTGCACGGCGACGAAGATCCCGTAGAGGGTCGAGACCACTATGACTGAGGATAGGGCGAGGAGTACCCATCTTCTCATGGCGGAGCCTTATCGTTGTCATGGAGTCGATGCAAACCGGATTTTACCATCGACGGAAAATACCGGATACCAGCCTATTCGGTACTATATGCCGAAATCGAACGGGTCACAACCATTTTTCTCGGGTTTCGGCGGAGGATCCTCGTATCGAATGTCACGCCGGCAGAGATATCGTAAAGGTCGAACCCTCTCCATGACGCGACTCTACGGAGACCGAGCCGCCATGAAGGTCAACGATCTTCTTGACGATCGCCAGACCCAGCCCCGTGCTGCTCTCGCCGTGTGTCGCGAGGGTGCTCGTCTTGTAGAAGGGGGTAAAGAGTTTCTCCTGGTCTTCGGGACGTATTCCCTGCCCGCTGTCCTTCACCGAGATCGAGACGGAAGAGTTTTCGGTATCCGGTGTCAGACGAACACGGATCGAGTTCTCCGGATAGGAGAATTTCACGGCGTTGGAGATGAGGTTGTTCAAAACCTGATTGACCCGCAACGGATCGATCCGGATCGCCGGTAGGTCCGGAACCCGTTCGAAGAGGATCTCCATCCCCTTCTTATTCGCCAGAACACGGTTGATCTCGAGATTCCGCTCTACCAGCTCATTCAAGTCGGTGGGCTGCGGCTCGAGGTCGATCCTGCCCGATTCGATCCGGGAGAGGTCGAGAACCTCGGTGAGTAGCTCGAGCATGAACCGGTTGGAGGTGTTGATGTAGCCCAGGATCTGTGTGAGTGACGCGTTCTCGAGGATACACTCTTCGGCCATCAGGACGTTGATGAAGCCGTCGATGGCCCCGATGGGATTCCGAAGGTCGTGCGCCAGGATGCCCATGATCCGGTTCTTCTCCTCGTTCAACCGGGTGAGTGATGCGTTCCGCTTGGCCAGCTTGCGCCGGGCGTTGACGAGTTCGTTGTTGATCCTGGTCATCTCCTCGTAGAGTTGTTGTGATTGCGAGTCGACGGTGAAATATTCCTTCGCCTTGGCGCGCAGCAGGTTGGCCTGCTCGTTGTTGATGCGCATGAGCTGTTCGAACAGATCCGAAAAGGTGGAATAGGCCACCAGGAGTATCCTGCCGGGTCCCTTCGGCTCCTCGGGCTCCCGTACGCCTGCCAGCTGATAGACCACACACTCATCGGCAACACACAGCATGATCTCACAGCCGATGATGTATCCTTTGGTTTTGATCGAGACGAGGAGATTCAGGAATTTGTCCAGGTTTCCGGGGGCCACGAATTCGGTCATCTTCCTTCCGGAAACGAACTCGGCATTCACACCGTTGTGTACGATCTCCTCGATGCCGCCTTCATCGTCGCAGTAGAGGATCAAACCACAAAAGGAAGGTTCTCTGTGCATCATGTTGCCGTCAACTCGATCGACATCGCCCATTTTCTCCCTTTTCACTGATTACTCCATCTACACATCTACAATTCCGTATTCCCGCATCCGGCAATTTCAGTCAGCTTCGCACCAGACGCTCGGTGACCGCCAACCCCTCCTCAAAATTCGCGGCGGTTCCATCGGCGCCGATCTTGCGCCATAGCTCCCGATCGGTCATGAAGGGGTGTCCGCCGACAATCGTCTTGACATCGGGACGGATATCCTTCGCGAGTCGTATGATCTCCTCGATCTTCGACACGTTCGTCGGAAGCGTGGCCGACACGGCCAACACATCGGCGTCCTCCGAGGCCACGGTGTCGACTACGGCCGCGGGTGGCATGTTGGCCCCAAGATAGAAGGTATCCCATCCCGAGGCTTCCATGTAATCGGCTACCATCCGGATCCCGATCTCGTGTAACTCATCGCTGACACAGGTGGCCACGGTCGTCAGTCCGGACTTCTCGGTAGTGAAAATATAGTCGTACAGCATCGACATGGCAAGTTGTGTGGAGGCGGTATAGAAGTGCTCCTGGGCGACGGAGAGACGGTTCAGATGCCAGAGCCGGCCGACTTCGTACTGAAACGGCTGGAACACATGCATGTAAATATCTTTCACCGGCACGCCACCCTCCACGGCCGCGGTGATCACCTTCACCGCGGCGCGCCGATCGCCCATAGTTATGCGTCGCTGATACTCTACGAGTATCTCGTACCGAGGATTCGAGGGGTCGATGTACGACTCCGGTTCGAGGCCGGTATCGCGAACGGCCTTCAGGGTCTCGTCGAGGAGAGAACCGGCCTGATGCGCCTGCTCCGGCGGCAGTAGTGTGGGCATCATCCGGGAAGCGGTCTCAAAGAATCCCTCGAGACACACATCGGGCAGCCCCAGGTTCGACAGGAGTACCTTGGTCCACTTCCCGTACTCGATGAATATCGACGGACTCCCCAGGGCAAGGGCCTGATTCAGGAACGAGAGATGGTAGACCGCCTCCGATACCGACTTCTCGACAGCCGCCGTTCCGCCGAACCGTTTCAACTCGGGGTAGGAGGCGTACTCCTCCTCCACGATCCTACGAGCCGCGACTTCGAGGCCACCGGTCCATTCGAGTACACGTCGCCGATTTGCCGGCTTTTCTTCCGACTCTCCCGACTCTCCCGACTCTCCCAACATTGTGTCCTCCATGCTGCGCAATCCACGATTGGATCCGTCGATGCGTGTATATACCGCTGAGAATATAATAAATTACCACAGGGGTCTCAACCGGTACAGCTGCAACCGGCAACCATTGAAAGAATCTCTATCAATGCAATCAAACGATTCGATTGCGAATATTGGAGCTATATCGTGTCGAAACGACTCACCCCGCCATCACCTCTTTGTATAACCGATCCACTCCCATGAAGTTCATGCTCCGGTAATGTTCCGCTTCTAGCTCCATATCACCCGCGTACACCACTGCGCCGTTCTCCGCTGTTGGGATGTTTTTTTGGAACCACGTCAGGTTCTTGGTGAACTCATCCGTGAAGG
>CAZAKE010000051.1:0-27400 GCA_964485495.1 uncultured Spirochaetales bacterium | reverse complement strand
AGCGGGAGAGTAGGTCATCGCCAGGCTTCTTTTTTTATTAATGTTATATTCACTGTGATTCAGTCTTGTCCCATGGTAGTAAGGTAGCTATCATCAAAAATTCACAAGAAAAATAGAAACTATACGATCCACCGGAGAAATGGTCTTCAAGTCGCTTCCGATTCAATGATTCAATACCGAAGTATCAAAAACAGTCGTATCTAATCTCTCACCTCTGAAACTAGGCGTTTCGATGCTCCTTTGAATATAAAAAAGCTCTAAAATAATATAAAAGCCGTAAAACCCAAAAAACAAATTTGTTTCTCGTGCATCATGATGACCGTGTACAAATCATTGAAAAAGAGTCTTGTTCAATAATATGACTGGGGTGGGATGACGCTGAAGGAGATCCGGCTGTCCAGACGAATCAGTATTTAATACTACACGACGGAAGAGGGGTACTTCTTGATTCGGGTGGTGTACACCTATTCTCACGGGTCGTTTCATCGGTCAGTCATCACATATATTACGCGGTTTTCGAATGTCATGCGTGATCTGCTCGAGAGCATCCAAGCGATACAAGGATCATTCACACAGACCAACCAGGAACAGGCGAATACCGGGAATGCCATTGCCGAGATCGTAGCAGCAGTAGAGGAACAGGATGTGGCGATACAGGAGGGATTACAGGCCTTGGAGGAAACGTTCTCCTCCCTGGAAGACGCGTATACCGTCTCCGGTGCATTGAGAACCGCGTATGAGAACATCGGGAAGGTCCTCGAACTGGTACGGTAACCGCATGAGGGTCGTGAATGGGTGTGCCCCGACGAATCCTGTGTCGGGTACGCCGTCATATGTATGCCTGTAATCGATACGCAGTTTACATGACAAAAAATATTCATGGTACTACGTGAACGCTATATCTATGCAAATGGTCTGCGACGATTGCGTCTGGCCAATCAATTCTCTATAATATGTGTTGTGTAACTGAAAGGTGTACGTTCTATTGAAACGGTGAAACTCGGGTAGAGGACTCGTGATTCAGGATATTGCGCAACAGCTAGAACTCGACTTTTCTACGGTCAAGCGTTTGATGCGGAAATTTCTCCATGATGCAGAGAATTCACTCATCGAATTGCGTGCAGCAGTGGAGGAAGGTGATCGAGACAGAGTCGGCCGTATAGCCCATAAGGTGGGAGGTACTGCCGGAAACCTGAGGATCGAAACCATCTCCTCGCTCGCGTATCAGATCGAGGATGAGTTTGATACGGTTTCATCAGATATCTTGCAGCAGTATCCCGACCTTCTTGCAGAAGAAATACAGAACTTTGCCGATATCTTGCGTAGGGAGGATTGTGAGAATGTGGATAAAGAGCCTTGATCGTACTATCTGTTTATAGGAGTGTTACATGGATCTGAGTTGTATAATAGTAGACGATGACGAAGTAACGACGGAGTTGGTTTCTACCTACCTCGAAGAAATTCCGAGTATTGCGATTACTACATTTTCCGATCCCACCGAGGCACTGAAGCATATCAAGAAGAACAAGACCCATATACTGATTTTAGACATCGTCATGCCCGGTATGGACGGCATCGAACTCCTCGAAAAAGCCAAGGAAGTCGATCCCTTGACCCATGTAATCATGATGACCTCTAATTCGACTCTTGGGCGGGTAATACAGTCCTTAGGATACGGTGCTCTCGATTTCATCCTAAAGCCGTTTAGTGGTCCTTCCGACATGCGTGATGTCGTTCAGTTGTCTGTGCAGCGGTGGGAGCGTTGGTTTCGGGTCCTGAAGGACACTGCGAAGAGGACACTGCTCGAACGCCAAGAGGATTCGGCTGATGCCGATGACTCCGGCGATGGCGATATAGAATAGTGTATCGCCCTGTTTTTATACTAGAGGCTTCTTGTGAGTAACGATCTTGATAATCTGAAAGAACAATTTTATAGGGACACCGAGGAAATTCTGGTGAATGTTGAACAGTCCCTCCTCGAGGTCGAGTCCGGGTCTGCAGATTCCGGCGTTATGGATGCCATGTTTCGCGACTTCCATACGCTCAAGGGAAACGCCGGCATGGTAGGCGAAGGAGCGGTGCAGGAACTCTGTCATGCGGTCGAGTCGAAGCTCGATCCCGTACGAAAAGGGAGGGAGGAAATTGCCGATTCGACGATCCAGGCCGTGTTCGAGGTTGTCGACTTGTTGCGTCGCGCGGTCGGGGCGAACAATCCGACGAATTTCAAAGATGAGTTGGCCGGAGCAGCTGCCGCATTGTCCGCCACATCGGCTCCAGGAACCGGTCATGTAAAAACCGGCGTGTCCGGCACGGCGAGTTCAGATTCGAGTGCCTCCGTCAAGAGAAGAGCAGATCCGCAGAAGGGACGCGTCTCGTCGGTGTGTGAGTCTGATAGAGAATCGGTTGACTGTACATTGCAGGAGTTCAGGCGGTTGTTCAGGCGTTTTTATCCACTCGATACTGCAGCGAATCGTTTGAGTGAGGATAGCGCACCGGGGGAAAACGCCTCCATCTTGGAGGATATGGGAATGGAGAGTATCGAGTTACAGGATTGTATACCGGATAAGTTCGGAAGTTTGAAATCTCTCGGCGTCTATATCGAGAAACTACTTGTCTTACTGATTCGAAACGATATCGAGTATGATCCCTTCTCATTCGAGCTGCTCGATCGCCTGATTTCGGATTTTCGAGATGGGATGATAAAAATCCTTGAGGGAGGAGATTTCATGCTTGAGGTTCCGATTCCGAACATGAGATCCCTCTCCTATCTCGAAGAGGTAATCGACGCCGGAAAGGAGATTCTCATAGTCCGGCTCAAGATGCCATATAAGGACTTCATCTCCCACGAAGAATCCTTTCCATTACTCAAACGCTTGTATCAGACCGAGCGGCACTACGTAATATATGTGCTGGCCCCTAATGAGACGATCAGCAAGGCGGCCTCGCTGGTGAAGGATTCCGTGGAGGAATTTCCTGAAGTATATGATTCGCTCTGGTCCGGACTGCAGGAACTACTTCAATCGAAAAAGGAGTTAACAAATGGGTAACACGATTCTATTGTGCGACGATTCGGTCATCGTCAGGTCCGGTCTCGAGGCTATGTTCAAGAAGAGTGGTAATTGGGAGAGGGTGCTCACAGCCGAAAACGGCAAGGTCGGTCTACAGAAGATCCTCGATGAGAAACCCGACATTGTCTGCTTGGATGTCGAGATGCCGGAAATGGACGGAATCAGTGTGTTGAAAGAGGTTGGAAAACTAAAGAAAGAGGGAAGAATCCCCTCCGGTCTTCCGGTCGTCATACTCAGCGGCACGATGTACGAAAATGATTCAAATGTTCGCAAGGCGAAGATGTTCGGCGCGGCCGATGTCATGGCGAAACCGGAGGGAAAGTCTGCGACTATCTCTATCGACTTTCAGGATCTGGAGAAACGAATTCTTGTCCTGCTGTAAATACTCTCACATATACTCTCACATATGGGCACCACTAAAAACTATGTGTTTGGATGTCATGCACATGCAAAGAACCATACTCCATAGCGAGTTACAAAGAAAGAGAGTTACACAGAGAGTTACAATTTGGCTGCGTAGCAATATGTATGGTTTTTCGTTGTGCCTATATGAATTTCTTGGTATAGGCCGGAGTAGTAGATGAAACGGGGATATATCCAGGTCTATACGGGTAACGGAAAGGGAAAGACAACGGCGGCGTTAGGCCTCACGACACGTGCAGTGGGTGCCGATCTGCGTGTGCTGTGGATACAGTTCATCAAGTCCGGTGCATATTCCGAACTCGAAGGATTACGGTACTTCGGTGATCGTGTCAGCCTCGAACAATTCGGAACCGGACGATTCGTAATGAGAGAGCCTACTCCCGAGGACAAGGCCCTGGCCGAGAGGGGGCTCCGACGGTTACGCGAGACGTTCGAAGCGGGTGATTTTGACGTGGTTATACTCGATGAATTCAACGTGGCGTTGTCGAAAGGTCTGCTGTCGTTGGATTCGGCATTACAGCTACTGAGTGAAAAGCCTGAGCACTTTGAGGTCGTCTGCACCGGACGAAACGCGCCTTCGGAGCTCTGCGCAATGGCCGATCTGGTTACGGAGATGCGAGAGCTAAAACACTACTACTCGGACGGTGTAGCCGCCCGTAGGGGAATAGAAAAGTAGACGGTATCACCTGATGTCCATCACCGATTATAACTTCGACGATGCACTGGCTGCAGCATATGATTACAGCGTGGCAACAGAAACTCCCAGCTTCGTCATCGACAACAAGGGGAATCCTATCGACCGGTCGGATCCCTGTGACTTTTGTATCATGGCGCGGGAGTGTCTTACCGGTACGCTGAACTGTCGTCAGGTGCACTTGTACGGCGTGTATCAAGCCGAACGGTTTGGCGGAAAATATATCTACTTCTGTCCGGCTTCGCTCATCCATTGGGCTTCACCCATCGTCGTCAACGAGATGATGTACGGAGGTATCATCGGAGGACCGGCCCTCATGATCGAGCCCGAGGAGGTACTCGAGGAGATCAGGGAGAAACACGGTATCGATCCGGGAAAACTCGGCAGATTAGAGGATACCTTGCGCTCTCTTCCTCGAATTTCCCCTGAAAGAGTTGGAAGCCTCGCGCAGCTTCTGATGATCGTTAGCCTGTCTATTGCAGGCAACGGGACCGTCGGGCTTACTCGTGAACGATATTCCCTGGACCAGCAATCACGGATCTCCGAGTATATCCACCATATCAAGACCATGGAGGGAGACACACGCAATGGATCGGAATATCCGATCGAGAAGGAGCGGGAACTGCTCCGCTTGATTACCACCGGCGACAAGGTCGGGGCACAGAAAATCCTGAATGAGATATTGGGGAGTGTTTTCTTTGCCGGTGGGTATGATTTCGAACTGGTGAAGTCACGGGTCTTGGAGTTGATAGTGCTGTTGTCACGAGCCGCGCTGGAGGGGGGAGCCGATGTGGAGCAGATCTTCGGCTTGAACTATCGTTTCCTACAACAAATACATCAGTTTCGTACCATCGAGGATTTGGCGTTCTGGTTGTCGCGAATACTGCTCCGTTTCACGGATTGCGTATTCGATCTACGTGAAGTCAAACACGCAGATGCGATCTATAAGACGATTCATCTCGTAAATACCCGTTATTCCGAGAAGTTGACGTTGGAGTATGTCGCGAATGAGGTATATCTAAGTCCAGCCTATTTCAGTAAGATCTTCAAGGAGGAGATGCGCTGTAATTTCAATACATATCTCAACCGCATTCGGATCGATCAGAGTAAGATTCTGCTCAAGGAGAGTAAGATCCCACTCGTCGATGTCGCGGGAATGGTCGGATATGAGGACCAAAGCTATTTCTCGAAAGTATTCAAGAAGGTAACGGGTGTCACACCGGGGAAATATCGCGACACCCGAGGTATTCGGTTGGGAATCAATCCGGAGATTCATAAGAACTGAAGGAGAGTAATATGACTGAGGTTGATTTGGACCCGGGAATCTGTGGCATGCGCAGTATAATTCAATGTCATTCCGAAGACGGCCGGAACGTCGAACTGACTGTCGATACGAACTGCAAGGCCCTCTCTGCAGCCGTCGAGCAGGTTTCCACGATAGATGCGTACGAGGCCGTATTCTCGTCTCAGGGAGTTTCTCCTGTCCACACTGCGGTGCAGTCGCACTGTACACATGCAGCCTGTCCGGCCGCCTCGGCCATTCTCAAGGGCATCGAGGTTGAATGTGGTCTCGCACTGGCAAAGGATTTCGGTGCAACGATACGGAAAATCCAAAAAAACAACGAAAAAATACAATACAAAGATGATGATCTACCATAGTATGTATAGCGAGTATTAGTATACGGGTACCGGCTAAGGAAGCGGGGTGAGAATCCTCCGCGAGCCCGTCACTGTATTCGGGGACAAACCTGCATGCTGCCACTACGGCAGGCCGAAGGGTCTGTAACGCGGGAAGGCGCAGGTGAGGATGATCCGTAAGCCAGGATACTTGCCGGTATACGGAAAACAAGAATCGGTCTTCGTGGATCAAGCCGAAAAAAACGCCAAGGAGTACTACATGGCTGATTTCGAAGAAATTTCCGAATTGTTGCAAAAAGGGAGAGCGAAAGAGGTAAAAGAACTCGTTCAGGCTGCGGTGGACGAAGGAAAGTCCGCGAAGGACATCCTCGAGCAGGGTTTGATGGCCGGAATGTCCGTTGTCGGTGACAAGTTCAAGAACAACGAAGTGTATGTCCCTGAAGTGTTAATTGCCGCGAGAGCGATGAATGCCGGCACCGAGGTTCTCAAGCCCCTGTTGGCCGAATCGGGTGTGAAGGCCAAGGGAAAGGCCGTTATCGGCACGGTGAAGGGAGACCTGCATGACATCGGGAAGAACCTCGTCAAGATGATGATGGAGGGTAAGGGAATCGAGGTAGTCGATCTAGGAACGGATGTCTCGGCCGAGCAGTTCGTTACCACCGCCAAAGAGCAGGACGCGCAGATTATCGCGTGTTCGGCTCTACTCACGACCACGATGACTGAGATGCAGAACGTGGTCAAGGTCGCTCAGGAAGCGGGTATTCGTGATAAGATTACGATAATGGTCGGAGGAGCACCCGTAACGGATGCCTTCAAAGACTCTATCGGCGCAGATGGGTATGAGCCCGATGCCGCAAGCGCCGCCGAAGCTGCAGTCGCGGCGTTCGGCTGAGTAAAAGGCGTGTATTCGTAGCCCCGGCGTATGATGTAAATACCGGGTAAAACGGTAGATTAAGAAAGCATTGCAGGCAGAATCAGGCCGGCTTCCGCAAGGAGGACCGGCCTTTTCTTCGTGCGCCCGGCAGGGCGCACTCACTTGGAATGAATTGGCCGGGTGTGTCTATTCCAGCCTGAATGTCCGGATCTCGTATGGAGAAAACTTCAGCACCGTATCGAGGCCTTTCTTGAATGGTTTTCTCATCGGACGCTCCAGCAGATCCACCTCGGTCACCGAGTTCCACTCCAATCCGGATGATAGCCTGATTCGTGCCGTTCGGCCGACCGCCTCATACAGACGGACGATCATGCCGTCACCGTCTTCCGGGGCCTTTACCACCTCTATTTTAACGCTCGAGAGTTCCCCGTCGGGTTGTTCTCCGATGCCTCCGGCACCTGCATTGCCGTCTTCGAATACAGAGAAATACGAAAGGTACGATTTTGCCGGCGGTGTGGTGATAGGCCTCACGATGGGGGGACTGTTCAACTCATGGGCCTGTTCCAGGACATCCGAGTCGGTAAACCCTCCTTGATGCGGAAGGTAGGCGAATACGAATTCGTGGGTTCCCATGTCCGCATCGGGATCGGGCTTCTTGGGACTGCGGAGGAGGGTAAGGTCGACGATGTTATCACGAATGTAATGACCGTATTTACAGTCATTTAACACTGCGAACCCGTAATCGACCTGTGAGAGATCCGCGAACCTGTGCCCGGCAACCTCGAATTTGGCGGCATCCCATGAGGTGTTTTCATGGGTCGGTCTTCGTACGGTCCCGTATTGAATTTCATAGGTTGCTTCCGGTGAGGAGATGCATGTCTCCGCCTGAACCCGGAGCATCTTATTGTCCTCATGCCAATCGACTGTGTTGCGGAGTACGATCTGCGGTGAGTTGTGATACAGGTGGATAGTCTGCCTGATTTCGGAGTTACCGACGGTGAGTCGTTGTCGTACAGCCACGTGCAGTGAACTATCGATCTCCACCCTCTGATCCTGCAAGACCGCCTGTGAGGGAGTGGTCTGTCGGTAATATGAGCTTATATCCCAGGCATCCCAACTGTAGGGAATATCCTCCCATAGCATGAGCCTATTTGCAGCTCCGGCGAGTGATTCCCTGTCGTGACGTTTATCGAATATTGAGTCGATAGTGCCGTCGATTGCCGAAATGGTGACCCGGATCCACTCGTTCTCAAGGACGAGTGTCCGCTTCGTCTGCTTCACCGATGCATATTTGGTCTCGGACGTAGTGCCGGCAGTGTCATTTGTCTCGGAGAAGGGCTCGAGGCTGAGGACCGTGTATCCCATTGAAGGCAGTATTGCCTGGGTTTCGAGCATGGATCCGTTCCGAATCATGGGGAGGAGCCGTCCTTCGCCGTCTCTGAGGACCCACTCGGAGTCGATATCGGTGCCCGAAAGCGGATTGTCCGAAAGCGGTAGCTCCAAGTGTGTGTGCCTGTCCCAACTTAGGGTGTTGTAGACGATGAAGTGGTGGCGTTCTGTGCCGTGTTGGATCTCACTCCGTGAACCACGAGTACCCTTTGAACGGGCTTTCGATTCCGGTTTCGGTCCGTGTATCCCCTCCAAGGCTTCCGACAGTATCTCGGACAGGACACCAAGGTTTTTCTCAGAGAGACGGTGTGCGTCGGAGTATACCCAACCGATAGATGATCCCGGCAGTATATCGTGAAATTGATTGAGGAGGGTGTCCTTCCAGACAGTATCCAGTCGATCTTTGGGGTACGCATATGGGCGGCCCGTGGTCTTCGATCGGTCTATCCATTGGGTATCGAGTGTTTCGGTCTGAGAATCGGTGAGGGCGGCCAGGGCGGCGAGAAACTCCGTGTTCCGCAATGCGAGTTCGAGTTTCCGATTCAACCGCTTCATCTTTCCCTGCGTCGTATAGGTGCCGCGGTGAAGTTCAAGGTACAGCTCGCCGGCCCATACCGGGAGGGTCGAGGGATTGGTCTTTGCGATCTTCTTGAAGAAATCAGAGGCGAAAGCGAATTTGAACTTCGGAACCCCCTCTACATCCCCGGCTCGCAGGCCGTATTCTATGTGAAGACGAGACGGGCCTCCCCCGCCGTCACCGGTACCGTAGAGGTTGAGAAAATCGTCTTGAACGTAACTCTGGGCGAATCTGGCTTCTGCGTCTACGAGTTGACCCACCCGGTTATTGACGTTGTAGTTGTTCGCAGGGAGGAAATGGGTCAGGATCCGAGTGCCGTCGATGCCCTGCCAGTAGAATGTATGATGGGGGAAGGTGTTAGTCTCGTTCCAGGAGATCTTCTGGGTCATGAAGATATCTACGCCGCTCTTCTTCAGAATCTGGGGGAGTGCAGCCGAATAGCCGAATACGTCGGGCAGCCAGAGGTGGTCCACGTCGATGCCGAACTCCTCTTGATAGAACCGCTTCCCGTACAGACACTGACGCACGAGAGCCTCGCCGCCGGTGATATTCATGTCCGGTTCTACCCACATTGCTCCCTGACACTCCCATGTCCCGTCGACGACAGCCTGTTTCACCTGTGAGTAGAGGTCAGGATAATCCTCCTTGATCCAGGCGTACAGCTGTGGCTGGGAAGCCCCGAATTTGTATTCCGGATACTCCTCGATCATCCGCAGGGCGGTTGCGAATGTCCTACCGCCCTTGCGTCGGGTCTCCCGGACCGGCCAAAGCCACCCTAGGTCGAGGTGGGCGTGGCCGACGGACCAGGCCGTCATGGAGCTGTCTGCGGCTTTGGACTTATACAGGCTGCGGATGATCCGGTTACAAGTGTCGAATCCGAATCCCTCCCGCCACTCATTCACGACCTGGTTTAGTCCGTATAGCAGCTTATTCCGTCTGGGAGATCTTTCCGGCAATGCCTCGATGATCTGGATCAGGAAGTCGACGTCTAGGGCAAATTGCCATATCCTCTTATCGAAGCAGGCGAGTTCGGCCTGGCGTAGGATGAATTCCGTATCCGGTTCGTTGGCCCCGAACAGCCCGTTTGCTCCCGCCTCTATCAGAAGATCCACCGGCTCCCCACCGGTTGCCGCTTCGTGAAGAGGAATTCTACGCTTGATGTGTATCTCGTCTCTGCCGATCCGCTTGCGAGTCAGGCCCATCCAGGGTGTTCCATCCTTGAACACACACGCTTCACTGCCCGTGTCTATGAGCGCCACTACCTCTTTGCCTGAATATCGATCCGGAACGGCTCCCTTGAACCGGAACCATGCGCTGCCCCACAATTTTCCCCAAGACTTGCCGGGTGCAATCGGTCTGAATTTGGCTGTTTCAACATTTTCGAAGGGGATAGGGTTCTTTCCGTCGTAGATATATGATCCCACAAGGGGTTCCGGATCCGAATACCGCAGTGAGTAGACGTGGTCGTGGAATTTCTTGATTCGTCGTAGGTAGATCTTCGTGTTTTCCATCCGATGCTCCTTTTGCTGAATACGGTTGGCTATGCAATATGAGGGCAAAGTCTACTCCAAGAATGGAGCGAAACGCAAGTCCGACCAAGCCGTCCGGATTTGAAGGATGTTCCCTTGACAATCGTATATCAAATAATAATATTAGACCCTAACTATAAGATTATAAGGAAGGAAGAGAATTCCAATTGTAGAAGGGGTGTATGGGAAAGTCGCTAGTCATCGTAGAATCGCCCGCAAAGGCTAAGACCATCAACAAGTATCTCGGTAAGGAATACGTCGTCAAGTCCTGTGTCGGGCATATTCGTGATCTGCCGACCAGTGGTTCAAGGAAGAAGATCGATCCCAAGGAACGAGCCCGGATCGCGGCCAAGACCCGGAAGTTACCACCGGCAGAAAAGGAAGCCTTCCGCAAGAAACGTGAGAAGGAGCAGATGGTACGTCGCATGGGCATCGATCCGGAAAACGGATGGACGGCTCAGTATACCATTCTGCCCGGGAAGGAGAAGGTCGTAGACGAGTTGAAGGAGATCGCTGCCGGATCGGATCTGATCTACCTGGCCACCGACCTCGACAGGGAGGGTGAAGCGATCGCCTGGCATCTGAAACAGGTGTTGAATGGAAACGGCGACCGGTATCAGCGGGTAATCTTCAACGAGATCACCAAAAACGCGATCCAGGAGGCGTTCAAACACCCCATGTCGGTGGACGACAATCGGGTGAAGGCACAGCAGACCCGCCGCTTCTTGGACCGAGTGGTAGGTTTCATGCTTTCTCCGCTGCTTTGGGCGAAGATCGCCCGCGGCCTCTCCGCAGGGAGGGTGCAATCCGTGGCGGTACGGCTGATCGTCGAGCGAGAAAAAGAGATACGATCATTCATTCCCGACGAGTATTGGGAGGTTCTCGTTCATCTTCTTGCCGGTGACGGTGCCTCGATTCCCTTCAAGGTCATGAAGCATGACGGGAAGGCATTTCGTCCGTGTAACAAAACGGAAACTGATTTTGCGGTAGCGTACCTAAAGAAGGCTGAGTACCGAATAGCCAAGAGAGAGGACAAGCCCACCCGAACCAGGCCGAAGCCGGCGTTCATCACCTCAACCCTCCAGCAGGCGGGAAGCACCCGGCTTGGATTCAGTGTAAAGAAGGTGATGGTTTTGGCCCAACGGCTATATGAGGCGGGGTATATCACCTACATGCGAACCGACTCGACGGCACTGAGCAGTGAGGCGTTGGATGTGTGCCGAGGATATATCACGAAACACTACGGCGACAGATACCTGCCCGACCGGGCGAGATTCTACTCAAACAAGGAAGGGGCTCAGGAGGCCCACGAAGCCATCCGACCTACCGACGTGACCGTCACACCCGGGTCGATCAAGGGACTCGATCGGGACGCGGAAAAGCTTTACGACTTGATCTGGCGCCAGTTCGTAGCCTGCCAGATGCCGGACGCCGAATACCTGAGTACCACTATCACGGTGGAATCCGGCGGGTACGAGCTGCGGGCACGCGGGCGGGTTGTCACATTCGACGGATTCATGAAGATTCTTCCGCCGGTATCCAAGGGAGACGAAGACATGACCCTGCCGGACATCAAGGTGGATACTCATCTCGATCTCGACCGAATCGAACCTTCGCAGCATTTCACGAAACCGGCGCCCAGGTACACCGAAGCCTCTCTCGTGAAAGAGCTTGAGAAGCGGGGTATCGGCCGTCCGTCGACCTACGCATCGATCATCTCGACAATTCAGAGTCGCGGATACGTGCGGCTCGAAGGTCGCAGATTTCATGCGGAGAAGATGGGTGACATCGTCACAGAAAGGCTGGTGGAAAATTTTGACGAATTGATGGACTATAATTTCACCGCCGACATGGAGAAAACTCTCGATGAGATCGCCAACGGGGCTACGGAGTGGAAGAGTGTCCTCGATGAGTTTTATGCAGAATTCACCCGGAAACTGGATACGGCCTACGATACCAAGAGAGGGATGAGGCCGAACGATCCGACCGAAACCGATATATCCTGCCCGTCATGCGGACGGCACATGCAGGTGCGGACCGCCGGCACAGGGGTGTTCCTCGGATGCTCCGGATACGTACTTCCTCCGAAGGAACGCTGCAAGACGACCATCAACCTGATTCCCGGTGAAGAGGCGATCAGGACCGATACCGATGAGGAGGATGATGAGTCCGAATCACGCTCTCTGATGACGAAGCACCGGTGCAAGCTCTGCGGTACTGCAATGGAGAATTATCTGATAGACGAGAAGCGAAAACTGCACGTCTGCGGAAACAATCCGGATTGTCCTGGATTCGAGGTCGAAAATGGAGAGTTCAAGATCCGCGGGTACGATGGACCGGTCATCGAATGCGACAAGTGCGGTACGGAGATGCAGCTGAAGACCGGGCGATTCGGTAAATATTTTGATTGTACCAATGACGAGTGTAAAAACACCAGGAAGCTCATGCGCAACGGGGAGCCTGCCCCTCCGAAGATGGATCCGGTTCCCATGCCGGAGTTGAAGTGTCTGAAGGTCGACGATTACTATCTGCTTCGTGACGGGGCGGCCGGATTGTTCCTAGCGGCCAGCCGATTCCCACAGAATCGTGAAACCCGATCTCCCTTAGTCGAAGAGATCATTCCCCACAAGGATGAGATCGATCCCAAATATGCGTATATGTTCGATGCTCCGACGGTGGACCCTGAGGGAAACAAGACGATCATCAGATATAGCCGAAAGACGAAAGAGCAGTACCTGATGAGCGAGAAAGAGGGGAAGGCTACCGGCTGGCGTGCGTACTACCGGGACGGTAGATGGGTTCCCGAACAGGCGAAGAAAAAGAGCAGCGGTGGAAAATCGACCGCTAAGAAATCAACAGGAAAAAAAGCAAAAACGTGACCGATATCGAGGCGGCCGCACGTGAGTTGTCACGACAGGTTTCTCTGCTGACATTTTCAGAGCCTGTTGCCTACGTGTATAATCCCCTCGAGTATGCGTGGAAGAGCCATGCCCGGTATCTCCGCACATACGGTACCGGCAAGAAACGGATCGTATTCGTCGGTATGAACCCCGGTCCATGGGGGATGGCGCAGACGGGGGTTCCTTTTGGAGAGGTGGAGACGGTCGCCCGATGGCTCGGTATTACCGACAGGGTGCAGGAGCCGGAGATGACCCATCCGAAGAAGCCGGTCCTCGGATTCGAGTGTACTCGCAGCGAGGTTTCCGGTCGTCGACTCTGGGGTCTTATCTGTGACCGGTTTGGTCGTCCGGAGGACTTCTTCCGGGATCAATTCGTGTCTAACTATTGTCCGTTACTTTTCCTCGACGGCGAGGGGAGAAACATCACCCCTGATAAATTACCCGCAGATCAACGTCGTCGACTATTCGACCACTGCGACGAGCACCTGAGGAGGATACTTGATTTAACCGAACCCGATTGGATCATCGGTATTGGGAACTTTGCATTCGCCAGAATCCGGAGTGTCGTAGACGAGTCGTTTGGGACAACTTCATCCGAGTCATCTCCTCGGTGCACGAAGATCCTTCACCCAAGTCCGGCGAGTCCCGCCGCCAATCGGGGATGGGCCGACGCCGTCACCGCTGCACTCACCGATGCCGGCGTCTGGAGACATAGTAAATGAATATCGGCGACAACATGAACAGCGATATGACCAAAAGAGACGAGATAGTCCGCGATTGGCTGCCCCGCTGTTTACCACGGGACACTACAACGATATTCCCCGAGGTGCGCTCCTGCTGGTTTCTGATACGCCTATGGAGCCTGAGGGCATCAAGACCGCCGCGAGCGACCGCGAGATCAAACGCCGGTACACCGATCTGCATCTCGACATAGGCATCGCGGTGATGAGTCGGCTTCTCGAGTCTGAAGAGGACGTCTCGCATCTGCGGTACTGACGGCTATACGGTTCTCACGGCCTGTTCGGCGGTGGTCGTTCAGTCGATGACCCCGAGTTCCCTGCCGGTGCGGATGAACGCCTTGGCGGCGAACTCGATCTCCTCCTCGGAGTGGGCGGCTGAAACCTGAATTCTGATCCTGGCCTTTCCCTTCGGCACCACCGGGTACGAGAATCCGATCACGTAAACCCCTCGATCGAGAAGCATGTCGGCCATCCGACCTGCAAGGGTTTCGTCGTACAGCATGACCGGGATGATTGCCGTCTCTCCCGGGACGATGTCGAAACCGGCCTCTTCGAGCAATCCTTTCAGTTTTTCGGCACGTGCCGACGGTATTGAGCATAAGCTTGGATCTTCCTCTAAAATTGAGAGCACCCGAATCGTCGCACCGACAATAGCCGGAGCGAGTGTGTTGGAAAAGAGGTACGGCCGTGACCGCTGTCGGAGCAGCTCGATGAGCTCTGATCTGCCGGTGGCGCAGCCACCCGAGGCGCCGCCGAGGGCCTTCCCGAAGGTGGTGGTGATCAGGTCGATACGGCCCGTGACACCGCAGTGCTCCGGCGTGCCGCGGCCGTTCGCGCCGACATAACCGGTGGCATGGGAGTCATCGACGATCACGAGTGCTGTATTTCGGTCCGCAAGGTCGCAGATGTTCCGCAGGTCGGCGATGTCGCCGTCCATGGAGAAGACGCCGTCGGTGCAGATAACCTTGCGACGGGCGTCGGCCCCCTCTTCCAAACATTCGGCCAGGTGGTCCATGTCACCGTGCCGATACCGAAACCTGCGTGCCTTACAGAGGCGGATCCCGTCGATGATGGAAGCATGGTTGAGTTCGTCGGAGAAGATCGCATCCTCATCCGTGAATAGCGGTTCAAAGATGCCGCCGTTGGCGTCGAAACAGGCCGCATACAGCAGGGTATCTTGAGTCCCGAGAAACTCGGCCACCTTGCTCTCCAGTTCCTTGTGAATCGCCTGGGTGCCGCAGATGAATCGCACCGATGAGAGGCCATATCCCCATTGTCGCATGGTTTCGGAGGCCGCTTCGATCACTCTTGGGTCGTTCGCCAGCCCGAGATAGTTGTTCGAGCAAAAATTCAACACGCTTCTGCCGGTCGTCTTGATCCGTGCCCCTTGGGAGGATTCCAAGACCCTCTCCGACTTATACATGCCCTGTTCTCTAATCTCTTCGAGCGTTGCCCGTACCTGCGATTGAATCGCGTCGAACATAGTTCCTCCTTGCCCGGTGTCTTCGAGCCTTCGATCACTCAGGATCGGGGACCGGCGTGGCCGGTGGGTAGATCCCGGAGTCGTACCGTGTGCCCAAAACGGCCAGCATCTCTTTCGTCATCGCATCCAGGTCGTAATCCGGATGCCAGCCCCATTCGACTCGGGCGGCGTAGTCCTCCAGGCTGTTCGGCCACGAATTTGCAAGCGCCTGACGCACCGGATCGATCTCATACCGGATCTCGAACTCCGGAATATACTTCCGAATATACGCCGCCTGATCCTCCGGACAGAAACTCATCGATGTAACGTTGAACGCGTTTCGATGTCTCAGGCCGGCCGGATCCGCCTCCATGATATCTATGGCTGCCTTGATCGCATCGGGCATATAGATCATGTCGAGATACGTATCCCCCGAGAGGAAGCAGGAATATGTTCCCGTGCGGACCGCCGCGTGATAGATGTCGACGGCATAATCGGTGGTTCCGCCCCCCGGGGGGGTGACGCTCGATATGATTCCAGGGTACCTGACTCCCCGGGTATCGACTCCGAAGCGATGGTTGTAATAATCGCACAGCAGCTCTCCGGCCACCTTGGTGATGCCGTACATGGAGGTCGGGCGCTGAATGGTGTCCTGGGGGGTGAAATCTTTACTAGCCGTCGGGCCGAACGCGGCGATGGAACTCGGGGTGAACACCGAGCACCGGCACTCCCGAGCCGTTTCCAGGACCGAATAGAGGCCGTTCATGTTGATGTCCCACCCGGCCTGAGGCCGGTGTTCCGCCACCGCCGAGAGTAACGCCGCGAGATGATAGACTGTGTCGATAGCGTCTTCACGAACGGCGGCTGTGAGCGCGGTGCCGTCACGGCAATCGAGTTTTCGAAAGGGACCCGTATCGATGAGCTCTTTGTTGACGTCGTCACGGATATCCGAGAGGACCACGTTCCGGGTGCCGTATCGTTCCCGCAAGGCCGGTGCCAATTCCGAGCCCAGTTGTCCGAGACCACCGGTGATGAGGATGCGTTTCATATGTCTCTCTATCCCCCCTCGGTTTTAGTATGTCGAACTATAGTTGAGTATATTAAACGATTGTTTTCTTGTCAAACTTTTCATGATATACTCAGTAATTCGAAAAGTAAGTAGAGAGTAAGACGTTTATCAGTACTTTTCTGCGATACCGACTTCGTTCCTCGTCGGATCGCCTCGAAAAGGCATCCTATAGAGAGAGATCATGCAATTCCAAATGTAGCTACTGCTACATTTGGAATTGCTTTGATATACTGTTGTCGTAGGGGCATTGTACTACAACCGAATGCCGTCTGCTACGGCGGTATATCGTATCGAATGAATCTCGATTGGGAGAAAGAGGGAGTCATGCAAAACGCGCAACCACCCATGATCGGTAAGAACATCCAGGAGATACGAAAGGAGAGATCGTACACACTCGGAGTTCTCGCGGAGAAGAGCGGCGTCTCGAAGGCCATGTTGTCACAGATCGAATCGGGCAAGGTGAATCCGACCATCGCCACCGTGTGGAAGATCGCCCAAGGATTGGAAATCGAGATCAACACCCTCTTAAAGGGCGCGGATCAACCGGTTCGTAAATTCACCATCACGAGAAGCGAATCGATCACCGCCCTCGATACCGATGAGGAGGGCTTACACATCAAGGTCCTCTCGACCATTACCATGGTGGAGGATCTGGAGATGTACCTGCTGACCTTCCAGGAGGGCGGCGTACTACGGTCCGCACCGCACTTCGTCCGAACGGAGGAGTTTTTGACGGTAATACACGGGAGTGTGCGAGTCACCGCCGGAGAGAATGTGACCGACCTGCGCGAAGGAGACTTCATCAGGTATCACTGCGACATCGATCATTCGATCGAGAACCGCGCTTCCGGTGAGTCTCTAGTGCACATGGTGGTCCGATTCAACAAGAAACCATGGGAGGTATGAACCGGCAGCTGAAAGACCGGCCGGTCGTACTGATTGTAGACGATACTCCCTCCAATCTCGGTGTGCTGGTGGAATTTCTCGATCAGAACGAGTACACCGTACTTCTGGCCGAGGATGCCGACAGCGCCTTCCGGCGCATTCGTGTCAGGCGTCCCGACATCATCCTGATGGACGTGATGATGCCCGGCCTCGACGGTTACGAGACCTGCAGGAGGTTGAAGCGGAATCCGTTGTTGATCGATATCCCGGTTGTATTCATGAGCGCACTCACCGAGACGATGAACAAGCTGAAGGGATTCGAGGTGGGCGGCGTCGACTACATCGTGAAACCGTTCGATCTCGAGGAAGTTCTCGCAAGGATCAGCCTTCATCTGACGGTTCAGCGGCAGAAGATCCAGCTTCAGGAGTTGAACGCAACCAAGGACCTGTTCTTTTCGATCATCGCCCACGATCTCCGAAATCCGTTTCTTACCATCCGCAGCTACATTCAACTCCTGACCCAGAAGATAAACCAGAGCGACGTCCCGGGACTGGCGACGATCAAGTCCTACAGCGCGCAGCTGAACGGCGTAGCCGATACCACCTACCGGTTGCTCGAGAACTTGCTGGAGTGGTCTCGTCTTCAGCGAGGACTCTCGAGGCCGGCATTTGGACGAGTACTTCCGGCCGAGATCGTCAGAAGCATCCTCGAGTTGTTCGAACGAGACCTGAAGAGGAAGGAGATAGCGGTATCAGTCGACGCAGAGGCGGATATCCTCGTCACCGCGGATGCGAATATGATACGAACCGTTCTCCGCAATCTCCTGTCGAATGCGATAAAATTTTCCGATCGTGGCGGGCTCATCTACGTCACGATTCGGAGTCGTTCCGCCGGGATAGCGGTGGAACCGGGCGAACCCGAGCCGGTTGAATCGGACCGGCCCGGCACGGAAGGTACCGGAGCGATCATCCGGATCGAGGATACCGGTGTCGGCATGGACGGCGAGCAGCTGGAGGGGCTGTTCAGAATCGATCGGAGGATCAACACCGAGGGTACCGATGGAGAGCGGGGCACGGGGTTGGGTATGATCCTCTGTAAGGAATTCGTCGAATTGAACGGTGGCCGGATCCAGGTCTTTTCGGAAAAAGGAAAGGGAACCATCGTCCGGATGTCGTTCCCCTCGTGGGAGACGTGATGGACGCCGGCAGGACGATGGTGGAACAGGTGCGCAAGGCGTTGGATTGTCTGCCGAACCCACTCACGGTGTTTGAGAAGAGGAGCGATTTTGAGCACGAGATCACGATGGTACTCGGTATGATAGCCGGGATCGCCGATGCCGCGATTGTTTCGGTCACTTCTTTTGAATCCGGTCGTGATAAGACTGAGCGGTTTATTAGGACTCTCTCGGAGTGGCGATCGACTCTCGAATCAACAGAGAACGAGCAGCTCGGTACCGGGAATGGATTGACGGGCTCGGAGTACCATTTCAGGAACTTTCTGCCGCGATGGCAGCGGATCCTGGAAGCCGGAAACTATATCGGAGGGCCGGTCGGTGCCCTACCGGAGGAGGAGCGGCTCATTCTCACCCGCGAGGGCATCGAGGATATCCTGATCCTGCCGGTGTTTTCCGTAGGGAATGAGGAGGCTGAGGTCCCCGTCGGCGCGTTGAATCTTGCGTTTCAAAGAGAGCGGAGTTGGTCGGATCAGGAGATTCAGATGTTCTGGTTGGCCGCGGATTCCCTGTCCCGTTGGTTTCGAGCCTATGAAGCCGGTAAAGAACTCGCGGCGCTACGGAGAAAGGCCGAGGAGTGCGACAGACTCAAGAGCAATTTCTTCAACCGGATTACCCACGACCTGCGAACTCCCTTGAATGGGATTTTGGGGTACACGCAGATATTGAAGAGCGGTTTTCTTTCTCCTCTGACCGACGAACAGTTGAACGGCATCGATGTCATCGAAAGGAGCGGGAAGCGGCTTCTCACGATGATCAACGATATCCTGACTCTCTCACGACTGGAGGAAGGGACGCTGCCGGTGAGAGGCGGCATCGTCGGGTTTCGTACCTTCCTTCGTCGAATCGGCGATGCGCATTTCGCCGAGGCGGGAAGTAAGGGTGTACGATTCAATATCGAGATCGACGATTCTCTGCCGAATTTTGTCGATACGGACTCCGGTTTGCTCGAACAGGTGTTGAATATACTGCTTCGCAATGCGTTTGTCGCTACCGATGAGGGGGCAGTGAGTTTTGTGGTCACCCGACGGCGGCGCACGCTGCGGTTCATGATTGGAGATTCGGGGGAGGGCATCACCCGGGAGGCTGCGGCCGCACTCTTCGATCCGCTACGGCCTACTTCCGGGGCGATTCAGAAGGGGTATGGCAGCGGCCTGGAGATGGCGGTGTGTCGGAGAATTGTCGGCTTGCTGGGAGGAAGCCTGTTCGTATGGTCGTCGGGTTCGAACGGGAAGCTTTTCTGGTTTTCGATTCCTTTTGCAGATGCATATGCCGATACATCACCCGGATCCGCGAAAGAGAGTACAATTCTCGACGGCACAACTCCCGGACCTCGAGCGACGAACGATATGCCTTCGGACGAGTCCGGGTTCGCGCCGGAGGAGCTGCCGGAAGCAGATATTATTCAGAGGCTCTTGGAATTGGCCCGAGAGGGAGACATCATGGGGATCCGCCGTGAAGCCGAACTCCTCTTGAACGGCCGCGAAGATCTCCAGACCTTTCGTGGTCTGTTGCGGCAGAAGTGTTACACCTACTCCATCGACGAAATCGAAAAATTTTTAGGAATGTACACGGATCGGGAGGATTGTAGATCGCTGGAACAGGAGACGGATAATGGAGCCTGACGGTCGCGTCACCCTTTTGATCGTGGATGACGAGTCGCCGATTAGGGAGGGACTCGTCGAGTGTGTCCGGTGGGACACACTCGGCATAGAGATCGTCGGCAGCGCGGAGGATGGCAAGGAGGCACTTGCTCTCTTCCAAAGACTGAAGCCCGATATCCTTCTTACCGATGTCGTGATGCCGGGGTTGAATGGGATGGAGCTGGCCACGAAGATCAGATCGAGTGGAGAAATTGTGCCCCGGACCATCTTCATGAGTGCCTATCAGGATGTCGACTACTTGAAGTCGGCATTTAAACTCGACGCCGTAGACTATCTCCTCAAACCGATCAACATCGACGAACTGACTCAGGTAGTACAAAGAACCAGAGAGTCGATCGTGTCGGAACGGATAGAGCGAGAACAGCAGCTTCAGGTGATGAAGTCTTCGGCGGAGACCAGAACGGAAGCCCGACGGATCGAGAGCGAGCTGCTGTTGCGGAGCTTTTTTGTGGGCCGAAGTGTCGATTTCGAAGAGGTGGCACAATCTCTACGAGTGGTCGGCATGCAGCTGTGTAGAGATGCTCTGATAAATGTCATTCTCATCGAGCCGGTCCTATCGTCCCGAGTTACTGGTCCGATAGTAGGATTTACCGAGTTGACTACCCATCGGCAACCGTCGAGTAGTCCGCTTATCGAGAAGCGGAGAGCCGGATTCAGTAGACTGCTCTCGAGTCGTTACAATGTTCACGATGACTCTCCCGGGTTGATTCTCGATTTCGACTTCCCATACCTGATTTACCTGGTGCAGGACCCACGTGGAGGATATCCCCCGGCGGAACGGCTGTCGGAGTTATTACACGCGGAGGGGTATTCGGCCACGGTTGCGATTGGACCACGAACGATTTTGACGGATTCGCGGAACCTTCGTGAGTCGTACCAGGGGGCGCAGAAGGTACTCGCCGGCAAATTCGTAAAGGGGCGTGGTACGATATTGTTCCCGGCAGGTGAAGGACCAACCGGTGGACCCGGAGAAATTACAGAACTTGAGTACCCCGATACGATCGGATTTGATGATACTACCGACGATTTCTCAACCTTGCGCACCGGGTTGATGCATGCCGTTGTCGGTGGCGATCTCGATATGATGCGGGATACGCTGGATAGCATCTTTCACCTCTTTGAGGCATCCGGAATAATGGTGAAACAGTGCACCTGTTCGTTGTGCGCGGATCTGATTTTCGAGACCGGCAGGAGGATGGGGTCTATAGTTGTTGTTGACGGAGCTCAGGATCTGGTATCCGATGCAGTCGCGCCCTTCGGTGCCGAGGATATCACGGAGTTGAAGCAGATCTGCCACGAGATCTTTCAACGATATTGCGAGTGGATCAAAGTCAAGTCCGCCGTTACCGGTGACCGGTACGTTAGAGATGCGATTGTGTATATCGACCGGATGTACGGACGAGACATCTCGGTAGATGATATCGCCGAGTGTATCGGATTGTCGGCGAGTAGATTACACACCATCTTCAAAGCCGAAACGGACATGGGTGTGCATGCGTATTTGGACCGAGTCAGGATGGAGCGGGCAAAGGTGTTGTTGGCGGATTCGAACGAAAGGATATCGAGTGTCGCTCGTCGGGTCGGTTTCCAGGATGCAGGGTATTTCTCGAAACGGTTCAAGCGAGCCGTCGGGATATCGCCGGGTGAGTACAGAAGGCAAACCCGGTAGTGGGTAGGGTGTGATGAAATATCGGTATAAACTGCTGGCGACCTATGCCGCACTCAGTATTATCCCTCTCCTCATTTCCGGCATAGTTTCTACACTCATCACGACCCAGGTAGTCGGCCGCCAGACGATGGACAATTTCGACAGGGCCCTGCATCAGACGGCGAATCTCATCGCATACAAGATGGAAGAGATCATCGGCTTGACGCAGGTGATTGCGGGTAATCAGCTCGTGCGGGATATCCTAAGACGGGCGAATGCGGGCTATTTCGATAAGGAGCAGGAGCTCGATGATTATCTGGCACTCAGTAATATATTGGTCAGTCTCGAGGACCATGCCTATGTGATCAACGCACGGTTGTATATACGAGGTCGGGCTTTGTATATAAGAGAACAGGCGAACATATTTGCGTTCGAGGATAGGCCACAGGGAGAAAATGCTCTTGTAGAACCGGGTCGAATCCAATGGGAGGTCACGGAGCTTGAGTTAGAGCCGTATTCTCAGCCGGTGAGGGCCATCCTTCTAAGCCGGGGTGTGCCGTCTCTTTCCTCCTCCCGTGAGAATCTTGCGGTAAACGAATTGTACTGTCGTGTGGCCATAGTCGACGATGTGTTGGATGAGTTCGGAATAGGGGTGAACGCGGCCCTGTATCTGCACCATACGGGGCAGGAGGTGGCCTTCAGTGCCGGCGAGGAGTTCCCGATCTCCCTCCTCGACAGATCCCTGTTCCCGGAAATGGCCGAGCACCTGTCACTCGGGACCGATCGGTATCTGTTGAGGAGTACCCCCGTACGAGGGACTCCCTGGCATCTCTCGGCCATCATTGCAGAATCTTCCGTGAATCGTGGTGCGTATACGATTCTACGGTTTACCGTGGCAATGGTGACGGCTTTGATCTTGGTCGATGTGTTCATGGCACTACTCGTGGCGGGTCTGGTCACCAAGAGACTCGACGACCTGGTTGAACGGATGCATGCACTGTCTGAGGGTAACTATGACGGAATCGATGTGGAAGGTAACGACGAGATCACGGAACTCCAGGTACAGTTCAACACCATGCTGGGTTCAATCGATCGTCTCATGAAGCGTGTCGCGTACGTCACCGATAAGCAGCGGGAAGCCGAATACAAGGCGCTCGAGTCTCAGATCAATCCCCACTTTCTCTACAACACCCTCGACAGTATCAAATGGCTTGCGATGCGGAAGAAGACACAAGACGTGGTGGATACGATCGAGGCCCTCTCCAACTTATACCGTTTCAACCTCAACAAGGGGAGGGAGATCGTTACCGTAGGCGAGGAGCTCAACAGCATCCGCGACTATATCAAAATACAAAACATACGGTTCGGCGGCAAGATTACCCTCACAATAGATGTCCCGCGGCAGATCACCGGAAACGAGATCATCAAGATGACCCTTCAGCCGTTGATCGAGAATGCGGTATACCATGGAATCCAGAATAGCCTGAAGAAGGCCGGTATCATCACGATATCCGGAGAGGTACAGGACGGGCGAATACTACTCGATGTTACGGACAACGGTGGAGGTATAGAAGAATCGCGGATCGAGTCTCTGCTACGACAGGAGAGTGGCGGGTACGGCCTCAGGAACGTAGATCAAAGGCTGAAGTTATTTTACGGAGACGAATACGGGCTCACGGTGAGAAGTAAAATCGGTGAGGGCACAGTCGTGTCCGTCCGCGTCCCTCTCGATAACGAACGGGAATTTTGAAGGCCGGAGAGATATCTCCCTCCGGCCGAATCTACTCTATCGGAACTACGTCAAGTCAGTCAGGCGTTCTGTATCACTTGGTACTCTGATACCATGCGTCGATCGCGTCCAACGCCTTCTGTCCGCCGAGTTGGTTCCACTGCTTCACATAGTCGTCGAATGCATCCATCGGCAGGGCGCCGACGATGATCTTGTCGAACATCTCCTCGGTGAGGTCGCTCAGCTGAGTCTTGACCTCTTCGTACTCCTGGATGAGGGGAGCATACGAGGTTATTTCGGAATACACCGAATACTTGAAGGTCGGCTGATAGGTCGGCCAGAACCCTTTCAGTTTGGCACGGTCTAAGTGGGCTTCCGGGGTGTTCCAGATGACGTAGTAGATGTTGTATTTACGTTCCTCACCCTCAGGGAGTACCTCCTTGAGACCGTCGTCGGTCTCGGAGTAGTGTACGCCCTTTTCTCCGTAGGACACGAAGTCCTGTATCATGCTGCTCGATGCGTACTGGGCAAGGAAGTCGAATGCCTCTTCCGGGTGTTTTGCATCTGCCGGAATAAGTGCAAATCCCCGGATGGGATTGCGCTCTCGCACGCCGACACGGCCTTCGCTGTCGACCGCCGGATCGATGAAGATATACTCACCACCGGGGTTGTTCTCTTCGAACGCCGGCAGCAGGTCGCGGAGCCCCCATGGGGACGCGGAGAAGAGCCCGACCTTCCCGCCGGCTACCTTCTCGTTGACGTTTTTCCCTTTGTTGATCATATACTCCTGATCGAGGAGTCCCTCCTCGTATAATTGCCGCAGGAAGGCGAGATAGTCTCTTTGATCGGAGGTGACCCGCGTATCGACGACCTTTTCGCCCTTTTCCATGTAGGTTACGGCGCAGTCAAAGTGACCGCCGAAGGGGGAAATGCTCCCGCGGATACCGTATGTCTCTCCACTCATGGGGATCGAGTCGGGATACAGCGCCTTGAATTTCTTCAAGACCGCGTAATAGTCGTCGACGGTCTTCGGCGGTGCCATACCGGCTTCATCGAGCCAATCCTTCCGCATGAGGGGACCGCCTTGGGACTGTACGGCACCCTGCTGCGGAACGCCGTAGATCGCTCCTTCGAATTTCGCGGCCAGCCACAACTTCGAGGGTACCACTTCTTCGTTCATGAAGATCGCACCCTTCGAGTCGATGAGGTCGTCCAGGGGTAACAGCACCCGTTGATTCACCAACTCGCCGAACATGTCCTTGCCGATAGGACTCATCAGGTCGGGCGTATTTCCTGAGGCAAGCATCATGCTGACCTTGGCCAGAGCGTTCTCCTGTGGTCCTATCATCCACTCGAGGTCGTATCCGGTTTTCTCCTCCAGGTAGGCGATGACAGGGTTATCGTTTTCATTCATCCCCGCCGGGAACGTCTCCACATTCGAGTGGGTCCAGATGGTCAATGTGACCGGCTTGCCCGTCTCCGCGGCCCCCTGTTGCCCGGTAGCGAATACCGGGAAGACCAGCAGCGCGGCTGCCAGTCCCATAGCTAGAACCAATACTTCTCTTCTCATATGAAACCTCCACTATGATTTTTAGGACCGATCGTTGCCGGCCCTTCGAACACACTCTTATTGCTTCACGGCTCCTACCGTGATGCCCTTCACGAAATACCGTTGCAGAAAGGGGTAGACTACAAGGATAGGTACGGTTGCCGCGACCAAGGTTGCCCCCTGGACGCTCTCCATCGGCACGTCACGCATGATATCCGCGTTCATCTGATTGTTGTCGGCCTGCAAGATCAGATCTCGCAGGTAAATTTGCAGGGGACGAAGGTCACGCCGGTTGAGATACATGAGGGCCGCGAAGAACTCGTTCCAATGTCCTACCGCATAGAACAGGATGATCGTGGCGATGACCGGCATCGCCAGCGGAATCATTATGCGTATCAATATGATAAAATTACTTGCTCCGTCCATCTTGGCCGATTCTTCGATATCCACCGGAATCGTGATGAAATAGTTTGAAACCAGGATCATCTGAAATACACCGACAAGGTTCGGTAGAATCAACGCCAATAGATTGTCCAGCAACCCACAGGCACGGACGACCAGGTAGGTTGGAATCAGGCCTCCGGAGAAGAGCATGGTGAAGATATATAGAAACCTGAATACACGCTGTCCCTTCAGGTAATCCTTGGAGAGTGGATATGCCACCAATACCGTGGCGATGATATTCATGGTCGTGCCGATGATGGTGACAAAGACCGAGATCCCGAGTGATCGAATAAACTCCGGATTGAGGAGCACAACTTTGTACGCCTTGATATTGAAGTTGATCGGCCAAACCGTCACTCGACCTCCGAGTACCGACGCCTCGTCGGAAAACGATTTGGCGATGATGTTGAGAAACGGTATCAAACAGAGGACGATAAATAGTGCGATGAAGATTGTCGAGAAGAGTTGGAAACGATATTCGTCCCAGTCTCTCACTTTCTTCGTTCGCAGAGTCCTGCCGGCAGGATGTGTAATCGCCATCAGAAGATCCCCCTTCCGGCAAACTTCCTTGCCAACCAGTTCGCGAAGACGATCATCATCAGTCCGATGATGCCCTTGAACAGCCCGAGTGCGGTAGTGAGGCTGAATTTGAGCTGCTGCAGGCCGACACGGTAGATATAGCTCGAGATTACGTCTCCTGTAGAGTAGACCAGGGGATTATACAGCATGATAATCTGCTGTACGTTGTAGTCAAGCGCATGGGCAATTCGAAGCAGGATTACAAATACCATCGTCGGAAGCAATCCGGGGATGGTGATGTGCCGCAGCTGCAGCATCTTCTTGGCGCCATCGATCTTGGCGGCATCATAAAGTTGGGGGTCTATCGATTGAAGCGATGCCAGATAGATGATGGAGGCCCATCCGGATTCCTTCCACGCTTGAGATACCACCAGTATTCCACGGAAGTATTGCGCTTTCCCTAAAAACAGCTGCGATTTACCCCCGAACGCCTCGATTACGTTGTTCACGATCCCGTTTTGCGGGGAGAGGATGTCGATGAATATGGCTCCTACCACGACCCATGAAAGGAAATGCGGCATGTAGGTAATGGTCTGTGATATGCGCTTGAATGGGACGTTGACGATCTCGTTCACCGCGATGGCGATTATGATTGGGAGGGGCCACTGGAACACGAGCATGTAGAGATTGATGATCAGCGTGTTCGCGAGTACCCGGAAGAATTGGGGCATCGAGAGAAGTGTTTGAAAGTATTTAAACAGCGGATCGGCCCATGGACTGCCGAACATGCCGTCTCGGAGGTTGAAATCCTTAAACCCGATGATAATGCCGACGATGGGGATGTATTTGAAGATGAAGAGGGCCGCAAGCCCGGGAATCAGAAACAGATATAGGTCGTAATTGTACCGCATATAGTCCCTGAATTTCCTACGGTTCAAGGATCCTCTGGAAGCGGAACCTCTGCGCCCGTGTTTGCCTTTATCATCGATGGATTCGATTTCGACTGTCGACATGTTTCACTCCGCGGTCTGTTTTCCGGCACGATTGGGGTAGCGGTGTCCGTGGTTTCCAGTTGATCAATTGTAGAGGGTGATTCGAGGATCGAACAAGGGTATTTTTCTACTGTTCATGGTAATTTTCGACTATCGTTTCTTTTTGAAAGCTTTTTTGAAGTCAGGAATAGGTAGAATCGGGCCGTTAGTAAAAAAGCCGGACGAACCATCCGTCCGGCTACGTTGTCACCTTAAATTCTTTCTTCCATCTATTTCTTGTTTCTACTACAAGAGAGAGCCACCGCCTTTGGCGGTGGTCCACCAGCTTTCAGAGCTGGTGGGACAACGGGCTTTGCCCGTTGTCTCTCTTGGAGC
>CAZAKE010000050.1:0-27418 GCA_964485495.1 uncultured Spirochaetales bacterium | reverse complement strand
TTGGGAAAAGTGGGCTTGAGAAACGTGTGAGCAACCCCGTGTGATACCTGAGCAACACTGTCCCGGCGAGATCAGGTGGCGGGGCGTTTCTCTCACTCGAGGCCATCCATCCGGATTGTAAATCTGGTTCCGTTCACGCGAACAATCTCACAGCTCCCGCCTATCTGCTCAACCAGGACGCCGACGAGACGAAGCCCGAGGGTTTCATCGGTATCCAGGCCTATTTCGGCGGGTAGACCGATGCCGTTGTCCGCTATCTCCAGGCAGATCACTCCATCGTCGGACGGGTACAGGTGGATGCGTATCGTACCCTCCCGGCCGTCCGGAAAGGCATGACGCATGCAGTTGGTCACCAGCTCGTTTACGATGAGGCCGAAGGGAACCGCTTTTTCGATATCCAGCCGGACGTCGGCGACCTGCACGTCCACCGAGATGCGTGGAGAGTCCAGATGAATAGCCGACAATTCACCGGCCAAGGTGTGGATGTAATCTCCGAAATCTATATCTGAGAAGTCGCCGGAACGATAGAGCCGTTCATGGAGTAGTGCCATGGAGGTGACCCGGTCTCTGCTGTCTTCGAACATCTCCAAGGCCACCGGGTCGGAGATCATGGACGCCTGCATGTTCAGGAGACTGGAAATAACCTGCAGGTTGTTCTTGACCCGGTGATGCAACTCCTTCAGCAAGATCTCCTTCTGATGCAGCGACTCGGCGATCGTCGCACGGCTCTCCTCCAGCAGGCGCAGGTCTCTGAACGCCCGCAGGGCGACAACTATCGCTGTATACAGTTTCTGGTCGGTGAGTTCGATCTTCTCTTTATAATCGTTGATGTCGTACTCGTCGATTATCCTCCGCCGTGGAGCCCTACCGGGCTGCCCGGTCCGGAGTATGATTCGGACGAAGTGGTTCCCGAGAACGGTACGGATATGCCGTACCACCTGGAGACCGGAATCGTCCTCTTCCATGACCACATCGAGTAAAATCAGGGCTGCGTCCGGATGCCGGCGTACGAGATCGATGGTTTCAGACGCAGAATAGGCGCTGAAAAACTTCAGTGTCTTTCCTTCGAACTCGAAATCCTCCAGGGCAAGCCGAGTGATGGCGTGCACTTCCTGGTCGTCATCCGCGATGATGATCTTCCAGCGCCCGGCCGGTTCGTCGATTTCTCGGTGTGTGTCGTTCAGGAGATCGGTAGGCAGCGGATCGTTCATTGAGGTCCTTCCGTTCTGTTCCGCGTGGAAATCTCTACCCATGTTACTCGCTCCTTTCGGCGAATACGAACGTACTGTCCTTTACCGGGGCGGTGGTAATCATCATCCATACGCTCTATCATCATCATCGGCCTGTCCCCCCAAAAAACAGTAGCCCCCAGTTGAGTATCACCAAACATATCAGCCCAACTTCCGCGATGCCGATCGACCGGAACCGGTTCCTGCCGCTTTTCGACCCTCGGTCAGGGTGGGTATCCGTCGACGGCGCGTCACCCAGCTCCAGCAGCAGCCCGTCTACCACCGCAAACATATTTTTCCCGCGCAGGGCCGGTTTCGACTCGGTGAGTCTCTCGAAATAGTAGAAAACATCGGTAACGAGCCTGCCGAAATGTCCGGGAAGCGACAATCCCGGCCCGACGCTGAACCTCGACAGATAGACCAATCCGATAAAAAAGGCGGCTCGCATCACCCCCGTCCGCAGGGCCCCCTGGGTCACCGGAAACGCTCCTATCCTGCACAATACCGTACCCACCGGCAGCAGAAGGTTTGCGGTGACCACCGCGACGAACAGGCTCAAGGGGAAAAGTGGTTTGAACCGCCGACCGGAAACCGTACACAGTACGATGAAAAGAGCCGCCTGGCCCACCCTGACCAGCGGGTGTGTCTGCAACGCAAACGCCGGAAGAATGGCCAGACCTGCGACCAGTCGGATGACCGGAAGCGTCAGCGCCGGCTTACCCGAGCCCATCGGAGTCCTCCACGCCCATGATCCTGCACATCCAGACTGAATCCCGCCGGAATCGTTCCGCGAACCCACCGAGGACCGCGGCCGACAGCGTGCCGATGGAAAGGAGAAACGGCGCCGCAAGCACGGTGCCGATGCCGAAAATCCACAGATAGGAAAGCCCGATCTGGGCACAGTTGCTCGCGAGGGCTCCGCAGACGCTGATCCCGATATAGCTGATTCGTCTCCCGAGCAGACGGTGAAGAAGCACCATCAGGAGTCCGCTGGAGAAGGATCCGGCGGCCGAGAACAGAAAGATATACGAAAAGAGGGTCCCGTTCACGATTCCCTGGCCGACCACCTTGAGGAGGATCAGTGTTAAGATTCCGCGCACATCGAGAATCGATAGCGAGAGGATGATCGGCAGATTCGCCAGACCGAGGCGGAAAAAGGGAACCGGCTTCGGAATCATATACTCGATCGTAGAGAGGAAGAGGCAGAGGGCCCCGAGGACGGCGAGTATCGATTCTCTGGAAGTGGGGTCAGAACGCGAGGGCATCGACCTCATCCTCCTGTCCGCCGACGATCCGCAGGAACACCCGATTCGGCAGGCAGGCGGCCCAACGGCCGTCGCGACCGAGCATGCCGGCGCGGATACACAGCTTGTCTCTGCAGGGTGAATCCACGATTCCCGCATGCCCGCCGGCTATCTCGATATATGTCGTCCCCAGCGGCCCCTCGATTGCAACCGTAGTGTCCCGGTCGAGGGGATAGAGCGCGGTTCCCTCGTCACTACGGATCTCGGCATAGGCAGCCTCCGATCCGCTGCCATACGCCGCCACGGAAAACACGCCGATCACCGCAACCGCGAGAACGAGGGCGACAATATCCCAAATCTTGATCATGAGTGGTTACCTGTATACTACGAATTCCCGTGCGGAGACAAGAATGTCCGGACGACCAAAGCTATTCCAAGCGTAGCGTTCGTTACACTTGGAATTGCATGATTTCTCTGTATTGTTGCCCTTTTCGAGGCGATTCGGTGTACACTCGGTTGGTGATGTTTTCGATGCAAGAGGTGACCGTCCACCGCGGCGGCCGGCCGGTCGTGGAGAGGTTCTCATGTTTCTTGAAGAAGGGGGAGACGCTCTCGGTACTCGGCCCGTCGGGATGCGGCAAGACGAGTCTGCTCCACTGTGGTTGCGGTCTGATCGAGCCGGCGGCGGGAACCGTAGCCATAGACGGCCGTCCCGTGCATCCCGGAGGAGAGATCGGACTCGTATTTCAGGAGTACGCACTCTTTCCCTGGTTCACCGCCCGGCAGAACGCGGAGACTGGTCTGAAGATTCGCGGTTGCACGAGAAGTGAGCGGGAGGAGAGAATCGGAATGTGGTTCCGTCGGCTGAGAATCGACGGTCTCGCCGACCGGTATCCCGCCGAGTTGTCCGGGGGAGAGCGACAGCGGGTCGCCCTGGCCCGTACTCTCACGCTGAATCCTCGGGTGCTCCTCCTGGACGAACCCTTCTCGGCGCTGGACGCCATCACCCGTGAGGAGTTACAGGATCTCACGTCGGAGATACTCGCCGCATACGCGGTGATATTGGTTACCCACAGCATCGAGGAGGCGGTGTATCTCGGAAACAGGGTGGCGGTTATGTCCGCCGGTACCGCTGCCGCCGAACCCGGACGTGTGACCGCAGTCATCGACATGCCGGATATGGGCGAGCCGGGATCGATCCGTCGCACCTCACCTGCGTTCTTCGAGGCCTGCACACGGGTCCGGGGTCTGCTGGAGCGATCGAGAGAGCCGGTCGGAGGGGTAACCGCGGAGGCCGATGGTGCCGGATAACGAGAACGGCGATATGGCCGGCAACACCCGTAGGAGGGTCTTCGGCGGCCTCATGTTCCTGCGAGGAGCCGGACTGGTCTTCATACTGTGGATCGGATTCAATCTGGCGCTGCCTCGGGTCGTGCCGGCCCCCTGGAGTGTCGTCCTCCGGACCGTGTCACTGCTGCCCGACCCGCTGCTCATCCATCTGACGGCCAGTCTCGGCAGGGTCGGCGCGGCGATGGTTGCCGCATTCGGTACCGCGGTTCCTTTGGGAATCGTGATGGGCAGAAATCGGACGATCGACCGGATACTCTCTCCGGCGGTGTATCTGCTGTATCCGGTTCCGAAGATCGCGTTTCTCCCCGTTGCCATACTGCTGGCGGGATTGGGAAACGTATCGAAGGCGGGTATCGTCGCCGTAGTCCTGTTCTTCCAGGTCCTCGTGGCGGTGAGAGACGGAGTCACCTCCACGCCGGCACAGTATGTCACCGCGGTGAGATCACTCGGGGCGGGTCGACTCGGAGTCCTGCGATTCGTAATCATCCCGACCGTATTGCCCAGGCTGTTTACCGCGTTTCGAATCGGAAGCGCGACTGCTCTGAGCGTGCTGTTCTTCGCCGAGACCTTCTCATCAGACTATGGGTTGGGACATTTCATCTTAGACAGCTGGGTTCGGGTGGCCTATACGGACATGTACGCAGGCATCCTGACGCTGGGACTGACGGGCTACGGCCTATTCGTCCTGGCGGACCTTGCGGAACGACCGGCGTGTCCGTGGCTTAGGACGGAGAACGACAGATCATTCTCTTGAAGATCTGCATCCGCCGGAGTATCTCCCGTTCGTTCGCTCCTCGATGGACAGTCCTATCTCGACTCCGGACCACGCTCCAGCTCGACGATCAGCCTCTCGGATGTCTCGATATCCGGACCGTAGGCGATGATGCCGTCCTCATGGCCCGCCATCACCACCACTCCCGAGTCATGCCCAGCGGCGGCGACGACGTCCCGCACCGCCTCGGCCATGGCGGGAGTACCGTACTCGGCCTCGGGAGGCGTGCGAAGAAAGTCGCCGTGCACCATCCGGCTCCATATGCGGGTGTTGTGAATGTGAATTACGCACCGTATGCCGGAGACGGCCGAATATACGGCTCCGTGCGTCATAGACTCGGCGGAGGCCCTGACAGCGCCGGTACAGCGCACGGTGTTTCCGGGGATGTCACAGGCCGTGACCTCACAGTAATCGGCGGCCTCGAGCCGAGTTTTTCCGCCGGTGGCGGTGCCGCTGATGACGAACCGTCCGGAATCCGCCACCCGGACACTCAGGTTCCCGAACCCGATCCCCTCATCGTTCATGCCGATGAGCCCTGCCCTGAACAACCGCTGCCGGGTCTCATTCAGCGCCTCGAGAAGCGGATGCTCCGGGGCGGGGCCTTCATCCAGGATCATCCTGAACCGCACATACCCCTCCGCAGGGACCGCTCCGCCCGATTCCGAGTCAGGCTTGGACGATGTTCCGCCGTTCACGCGAACTTCTCCGGAAACAGGGAGGAGATCCCCTCACGGCTCGCATCACACACGCCCCGCTCGGTGATGAGTCCGGTCACCAATCGGGAGGGCGTCACGTCGAAGGCGAAATTCGCCGCGGACGCATCCTCGGGACAGATCAGCACTCTGGCTTCGGCGTCTCCGTATCTGCCTCCGACGAAGCGAACCTCCTCCTGGTCTCGCTCCTCGATGGGGATTTCCCGCACTCCGTCATTCAACTCCCAATCGAAAGTCGACGACGGCAGCGCGACGTAGAAGGGGACGCCGTTGTCCTGCGCGGCTAACGCCTTGAGATATGTTCCGATCTTGTTGGCCACGTCTCCCGATGCGGTCGTGCGGTCACTCCCGACGATGACGAGATCTACCAACCCGTGCTGCATCAGATGGCCCCCGGCATTGTCCACGATGAGGCGGTAGGGCACCCCGTGCTGTCCGAGCTCCCAGGCGGTGAGGCGGGCTCCCTGGTTGCGGGGCCTCGTCTCATCCACCCACACCGACACCGGAACCCCCGCATCGTGAGCCGCGTATACCGGGGCAGTGGCCGAACCGAAATCCACGAACGCCAGCCATCCGGCGTTGCAGTGGGTCAGTATCCGAACCGGATCCTCTGTCCCCGCCTTCCGCTTCTTCTCGTAGATCTCCCGGACGATTTCGAGGCCGTGCCGTCCGATAGACGCACACGCCTCGGCGTCCTCATCGGCGATCGAAACGGCCTCTTTATACGCGGCCGCCGTAATTGCCGCGCCATCCGGCGCTACTCCAACCGTTCCCTCATCGACCGCGTTCCGAATCACGGCAATCTGCCTTCGTACCGCCCACTCCAGGTTCTTGGCCGTCGGCCGGGTGGCCATCAGTCTCTCGGCCGCTCGCTCGACCGAGTCGAACAGCGCCCGATTACTCTCGGAAGGGGCCTCCAGCACCGCCAGGTACATCCCCCAGCCGGCCGTCGCACCGATGAGGCCGGCGCCTCTGACCCACATATCCTTGATGGCGGTGGCCGTCTCTTCGACCGAGGTTACCTCCCGCACGACGAAATCATGGGGCAGCAGCCGCTGGTCGATGATCTTCACGCTCCGGGGACTCTCCCCGTCGGTCCATATGGTCCGATAATGGGTACCATTTACATTCATCTGTCGGTATCGTGTTCGGTCGCCCGATACTCCCCTACCCTACTGCGTATAGCCGGCTTCGGCCCGGCTGGCGGGTACGGTGATCTTGCCGGCCTTCATCTCTTCGATCGCCTGATCGACGGCGTCTTTGACGGCCTGGGGTACGATCGAATCGAACTCGTGGTACGGCGAAATGCCGGTGGCGTTCTCGTTAATGCCGAAGGTCTTGCTCATGCCGCCCTCGAAGGTACCGTTTACCACCGATTCGACTACCAGGTAGGTCGCCTGGGTGAGTTTCTTCTCGGCGGAGGTGATCACCGTGTCGGGTGCCTGGGCATACTGGTCGACATCGACGCCGATGGCCACACAGCCGCGCTCCTTACACGCGTTGATGGATCCGACTCCGGTCAGACCGGCAACCTGGAAGATGATGTCCGCACCCTGCTCGATCATGGCGATGGCGGCTTCCTTGCCCTTGGCGGTGTCGTCGAACGCACCGGTTACGACGCTCAGGACCTTACAATCGGGATTCACCGACATGACACCGGCATAGAATCCGGCCTGATACCGCTCTACCGGGGGGATATCCATGCCGAGAACCACTCCGACAACATTCTCGTCGTTCAGCTTGGGAGTGGCGGAGGCGAACTCCTTGGTCATGAGACCGGCGACGATTCCGGCGAGATACCCCGACTCCTGTTCATTGAAGAGGATTCCCAGGAGGTTGTCCGGAGCGGACTCGGGATCTACGAATACGTCGATACCGGCAAAATAGGTATCCGGATTATTATTGGCGGACTCCACCAGGGCATCGGCCATCAGGAACCCGACGCCGAAGACGATATCGGCGCCATCCTCAGCCAGACCGGTCAGGTTGGGAACGTAGTCGGTCATCTGATTGGACTCGACGATACGGGTCTCGACACCCAGCTCCTCGGACGCCATCTGCAGACCGGCGTAACTGCCGTCGTTGAAAGATTTGTCTCCCAATCCGCCGACGTCGGTGGCCATGGCGGCGATCATCCCATCCCCACCTTCATCCTGTTGCCCGCCGGCAAACACCATGCCGGCCCCTACGGCGATTACCAACAGAACAGAGAACAACTTCCATGCACGTTTCAGCTCCATACTCTTACTCCTCGTTTTCTTTTCATAGTTTCATCGAGTATACAGCAAATGGCGATCTCCTGCCAGATAGGCAGACAGAGAATAACGAAAATGTTAAAAATTTGTGAGCAAAATCGGCCGTGCGGCCGTCAAATGCCGTTCGGGCGCCGGCGAGTTGCGAACCGAGCCCGAGGGTCGTGTTGTTCAGCTCCTAATCGGCCTCCCGCTCTATGATGAAGTCCGTACCAACCGCCTTGGGAGGCCTCGATCGGCGTACAAAACCGGCCACCGCAACCACCGTCGCGACATACGGGAAGATGATGAAGATCTCCGACGGGACCGGGATCACCTTCAGGATCTGAAAGCGTACCTGCAGCGCGTCGGCGAAACCGAAGAACACCGCCGCCAGGAAGGCCCCGATGGGGTTCCAGGCACCGGAGATCATGGCGGCCAGGGCGATGAAACCGCGTCCGTTGGACATGCCTTCGGTAAAGGCCGAAGAGTTTTCTATAGAGAGATACGCGCCGGCCAGACCGGAGCTCAGACCCGAGATGAAGATTGCCAGATACCGCATCTTGTACACCGAGACGCCGATGGTCTCCAACGCCAGTGGATGCTCGCCCGCGGCTCTGATGTGCAGCCCGGTTTTGGTGCGGAAGAGGAAGACCCAGAACACGATCACCAGTATGAACGAAAGATATACGATCGGCGTCTGATTGAAGAAGACCGGGCCCAGGATGGGGATCTTCGACAGGAGCGGCACGGCGAATTGGAATTCCGACAGGGTGACCGGTATCGGGTCGGAGGTGCCCGGGTGTCCCACCGCAAGCACGAGCAGGAACCTGGTGATCCCGAAAGAGAGGATATTCAGCACCGCGCCGGATACGACATGATCGAGATGCAGACTTACGGTAGCGGCGGCATGGATCAGCGAGAAGAGCCCGCCGGCGACGACTCCGGCCACCAGCCCCAGCCACGGATTTCCGGTCTTGAGTGCGACAATGGCCGCGAAGAAGGCACCCACGATCATGATGCCCTCCATGGCGATGTTCACGACCCCGGAACGCTCGCAGATGGTGGCTCCGATGGCGGCCAGCGTAATCGGCGTAGACAGTCGTATGGTGGCCACCAGCAGGTCTACATTCAGGATAGAGAGTATTTCCGTCATCTCGCCCCCCCCTTGCGCCGCATCCGGTTCCTGGCGAAGGCGTAGATATACTTCGCCACGATCAGGAAGAGGATGATACCCTTAATGATCTCGACGATGGAGTTGGGCGTCTGGACCGTCCGCGACATATACTGTCCACCCGCGTCGAGTCCGCCCCACAGCAGAGAGGTGAAGATCACACCGATGGGATGGTTCGAGGCGAGCAGCGCGACCGAGATGCCGTTCCAGCCGTATCCTGCGCTCAGGTTCTCGAACATCTTGTGATCGAGTCCGAGCACCTGATTCGCGCCGGCCATCCCGGAGAGAAATCCGGCGAAGAGGAGGGCCCGGAATATGTTCTTGCCTACCGATATCCCCTGAGCCCGGGCGGCGTCGGGGTTTTTCCCTACCGCCCGGATCTCGAACCCGAACCGCGTATGGAAGAGGATGAAATACACCAGCCCCGCCATGACGAAGGCCAGCAGCACGCCGATGTGGAGCCGGTAGTTGGCATCCGGCAGGAACGATTGAAACCGCGGAAGCCAGTTCGACTCCAGGATCGGATCGGTCACATAGGCGTGCTTCGATGTCTCCGGATCGCCCCCCATGGCACGGACGAAGATGGACGAGAGATATCGGGCGATATGGGCGAACATCATGGTGGTGATGACTTCATGGGCCCCGGTTCGGACCTTCAGTAACGCGGGGATGTACACGTATGTAGCGGCAACCGAGGCGGAAGCCAAGATGATGAGGGGAATGGCGAAAATCGGCGGAATACCGAGATAGATCCCCAGAAACGTCGCGGCCATCGTTCCTACATAGTACTGACCCTCCGCACCGATATTGAAAAGCCCCGCGTTGAAGGCGAACGCCACGGAGAGCCCGGTGAACATCAGCGGGACCGCGTTCAGGATGGACACATGCCAATTTCGAACGAACCCTCCGTAGAAGAGGGCGCCGTACGCCTCGAAGGGATCGTATCCGGTAACCAACATGACGATGCCGCCGATTATGATCGCCGCGAATATACCGATGAACGGGATCAGGAGCTTCCCGGCACCGGCCCTGATCTCGGTGCGCACGGTATCCCGGCCGACCTGGACTCCTCTGCCGAGAACCATCGAGACGGCGGCGGCGAGGAGCAACAGAAGGCCCCAAAAATACGACGCCAGATACAGAATCGTTCCGACCGCACCGAGTACCCCGGCGACGACATACAAGGTTACAGTCAGCTTCCTATTCGCCATGTGTCTGCCCCTCTTCCATCACGTCCTCTTCTCGGCCGCCGGTCATGTAGAGCCCCACCTCCTTGTCCGAGGTCGCCTCCGGCTTGAACTCCTTGACGATCCGACCCTCATACAACACCAGAATTCGATCGGCCAACGAGAAGATCTCCTCCAGCTCCAGTGAGATGAGGAGGATGGCGACGTCTCTGTCACGCATCTCCAGAATACGGGAATGGATATACTCGATGGCGCCGACGTCCACTCCCCGCGTCGGCTGGGAGACGAGGAGGAACTCCGGGTCTCTGGAGAACTCCCGGGCGATGATGGTCTTCTGCTGATTCCCACCGGAAAGGGTCGCCGCCGGGGCTTCTACCGATGATGTCCTGATATCAAATTTCTCGACGAGGTCACTGGAATATGCATTGATCGCCGGCCAGTGTAACTTCAGGGCACCGGAGAACGGCTTGCGGTCATGATGGCCGATGACGATATTCTCCGACAGCTTCATGGGCAACACCAGTCCGTACCGCCGCCGGTCCGCCGGAACGAAGGAGAACATCGAGGCCATCCGCTCCTTGGTGCTCAGATGGACGATATCACGCCGCTTGAAGGTGATCTCACCGCCGACGATCTCCCGCAGTCCGATGATTGCCTCGGCGAGTTCACTCTGCCCGTTCCCATCCACCCCGGCAATACCAACGATCTCTCCCGGACGAACATCCAGCGAGAGGCCGTCTACCGCCACGAGTTCCTTGTCGTTACAGACGGTCACGGCATGCATACTGAAGACCGGTTCTGCCGTGATCTCCTTGGCCTTCTTCTGAACGGTGAGGACCACATCCCTGCCGACCATCAGGTTTGCGAGCTCCTCCTTGGTCACGTCGGCGGTGTTCCGCTCGCCCACCATCTTGCCGCGCCTCAGGATGTATACCCGCTCGGAGATCTCCATCACCTCCTCCAGCTTATGGGTGATGATTATAACCGACACCCCGGAATCGCGCAGCCCGCGTATCACCTGGAAGAGTTCGTCCACCTCCTGCGGAGTGAGCACGGCGGTCGGTTCGTCCAGGATCAGGATCTTGGCCTTCCGGTAGAGGGCCTTCAAGATCTCCACCCGCTGCTGCAGTCCGACGGAGAGAGATTCGATGGGAGCGTCGGGATCGATGTTCAATCCGTAGGCTTCGGATATGCGTGCGGTCTCCTGACGAGCTGTCTTGTAGTCGATCATGCCGAACCTGCCGGGTTCGGAACCGAGTACGATGTTCTCCGCCACGGTGAGAGTCTCGACCAACATGAAGTGCTGGTGTACCATCCCGAGGCCCAGTCGGATGGCATCCTTCGGAGAGGAAAACTCCACCTGCTGCCCCTCTATGATGATGCTGCCGGATGTCGGCTTGTACAGCCCGTAGAGGATGTTCATGAGGGTGGATTTCCCGGCGCCGTTCTCCCCGAGAAGTGCCAGGATCTCACCCTTCTTCAGGCTGATGCTGATCTCGTCGTTCGCAACAACCTTGGGAAAGCGTTTGACGATATTCTTGGTTTCCAGGATCACCCTATGATCCGTATTCATATCCACTCCCATCACAACGGTACTCACGCAGGTTCCACTTCACGGCAGGATAACTATCGGATGAATATCAGATACGTATCAATAGACCATGGAATTTCATGGCTGTCAAGGAAATCGACCTTGGAACGAGCGGCTCGCCATGGACTCACAACGGCAGGGCAACGAGTTGAGGCTGTCCCGTAGCCTCAAAATTGCCTCACCGGTTAGAATTACCGTGTGCCGGTGTATCTCAATAACCCCATGGTGACGTCGTCGTGCTGCGGTTGGTTTCCCCGGAAGACCGTGAGATCCTTCAATACGGCCTCGAGTACCACCGGCAAGCCCAGCGTCGACTCCTCTTTGAGGTGTTTCGCGAACCGGGTGATCGGATACTCCTCGCCCGACGAGTTGGTCTGTTCGATGAGCCCATCGGTGAGAATCACAACCATGTCGTCGGGGTTGAGAACCATGCGGTTGATTTCAGGTTCGATGGGGGCAAAGACTCCGAGAGGCGGATTCTTGTCATTGGTTCGGATCTTCCGGAGTTTCTCTCCTCGGTACAGATAGAGATGAGAATGTCCCATGTCGCAGATCCGGATCTCTCCTGACGACGGATCGAAATCCACGAATATTCCGGTGACGAACCGTTCCCCCTCGAAGGTATGCAGCAGATACGTGTTCACAGTAGTCAGGAAATCGCTCAACCCCCTCTCGAAATCGAACATACCGGCGATACCCCACAGGGCCGAGGTCACCAGGGAAGCCGCGACCCCCTTGCCGGACACATCACAGATACAGGAGAAGACATGCTTTCCCCGGCCGTATTGGGCGGTGTAGTAGAAGTCTCCGCCGACCCCCTTGGCCATCACGGATACTGAGGCCAACTCGAAGGTGTCCGATTGAAAATAATCACGCTCCTTCACGATGCGGCGCTGGAGTCCCCGGGCCATGGCGATGTCCCGCTGTGAGATGTCGGAAAGGTAGATCAGCATGTCTCTGGCCGTAAATATACCGGCGAAGCGATCTTCGTCGTCTACCAGGAGATAATACTCCTCGGTGTCACTCCGCAGCTCCTCGGAGATCTCCTCGGATACGGAGAAGATATTCCGCTCGTAGTGGAAGGTCTTTACCTCCGTGGCCATATCGCCTATCGCCCGCTTCCGCAGGATATCGTGGCCGTAGGGACGCCCGAGCAGATTGAACAACTCACTCCGGATGATGATGCCCTGGGACTTCCCGTCCTCATCGACGACGCCGATTGCGGCCAGGTCGGATTGCTTGGTGAGAACGGCGGATACCTCGCCAACCGTATGGTACCGGTTGACGAAGCAGGAGTCCGAGACCAGGCTCGAGACTACCTCGCCGCGAGCTTTGTGAGGAGAACGGTGTTGCAGTATCGTATCTTCGGAAATGTGTACTTCGGTGTGCGTATCGGCCATATGATCGAATGACTCCTTTCATGGAAATACCATAATGGTAAGAGCATGATAGAAATACCATACAAATATTTGCGTTTCGTTAAATTTTCGTCTCCGGCTGTCTGGCTATCTATCTATCTATATTCCTATATTCCTACCCACTATATTCCTATCCATATTCCTACTATCTACCAGTATATTTACTTATCAATATATTTACCATATCCGTACCCGTCCTACACCCGTCTAAACGAACCCTTACACGTTTCTCATTGAAGCCTGACATTTCTATTATATCCAATACTGAGTGGGCTCGGCACGCGTGTAGAGAAATGTGTGTGCCGGCTGGCGGCCGGACATCGGCCGCTTTGGAATTTCGCATACCAATAGGGCATGTACCAATAGGGTACCAGGGAGGGAACCCATGTCGTATGCCGACTTACACCTGCACTCCAAGTATTCGGACCATCCGTCCGAATGGTTTCTCAGAAAACTCGGAACATCGGAGTCGTACACGGAACCGGAGTTCATCTACCGAACCGCCAAGGCCCGGGGTATGGATTTCGTGACGATCACCGATCATAACAACTTCACCGGCTCGAAGCTACTGCACGAAGCTCATCCGGAAGATACCTTCACCGGGGTGGAGAGTACCGTATACTTTCCCGAGGACGGCTGCAAGGTGCATATCCTGGTCTGGAACCTCACGGAAGAGCAGTTCGAGCAGATCCAACGGCTGCGAAGAGACATCTATGCCTTCAGAGATTTCCTCAAATGGGAAAATCTGCCCTACGCCGTCGCCCATGCCACCTATTCACTGAACCGGACGATCCTACCGGACCATCTCGAGAAGTTGATCCTGCTGTTCGACGTGTTCGAGGCGGTGAACGGCGGTCGGAACGCACGGAACAACAGGTCCTGGGAGGAGTTCCTGCGGACACTCACCCGGGAGGATACCGACAGACTCTACAAGAAACACACAATCGAGCCCTTCGGAGATACTCCCTGGATCAAGGGCTTCACCGGCGGCTCGGACGATCACGCGGGAATATATCTGGCGAAGAGTTTCACAACGGCGGAGGGAGATACACCGGCGGCGTTTCTCGACTCGATCAGAAGCAAACAGAGTGAAGGAAGGGGGAGACACGCAGATTTCCACGGTTTCGCCCTATCGGTGTACAAGATCGCCTACGACCATCTCAGATCAAGACAGAATACGGGAATCGACGGTCCCTTGAGCCTCCTCACCAAGCTCATCTTCGACCGGGACAATTTCGGGGTGGCCGACCGGCTCAAGGTAAATTACTTCAGGCGGAAGAAGAAGAAAAACAAGCTGAATCGTCTCATCGGCGAGTTGATCGACGAATTGAAATCGGTGGACCTCAACGATCCCGAATCCCAGATGGACATCGTCTACACGAAGGTCACCCAGATCTCCGACAAGCTGCTGAAAGACACCTTCAAGACCATCACCGAGAACGTCCAGAAGGGCAGGTTCGATCCCATCCTCACCTCACTCTCGTCCTTTCTCCCGGGCATCTTTCTCTATGTACCCTTCATCACCTCCTTCACGCACATGTTCAACAATCGCGATCTGGTGCCGAAACTGGCCGAGGGGATGGGCAGAGGGGTGTCACAGGAGACCCCGCGCATCCTCTGGTTCTCCGATACCCTCACCGAGATGAACGGCGTCGCCGACACGGTCAAGGAGATGGGCCGTCTTGCGTACCAGGGCGGGAAACCGATCTCGTTGGTCGGTGCCATCGCGCCTGAAGAGATGCCTTCAGACCTGCCACCGAACTTCATCAATATCCCGCTGGTATTCGACGAGCCGTTGCCGCTCTACGAGAAGCTCAGGGTCAAGATCCCCTCCATCCTGGAAGCCTTGAAACTCGTATACGAGTACGATCCCGACGAGATCTTCATCTCCACGCCGTTGGTCCTCGGCCTGACCGGTCTCGCGGTTGGGAAGCTCCTCGGTGTGCCGTGCACCGGCATCTTCCACACCGACGGCACCGAACAGGTGCGGCGGATCGCGGAGGACATCACCATCACCAAGACGGTGGAAGACTACATGAAGTGGTTCTACTCGATGTGTGACCGTACCCTCGTGAATACCCGGGAGTACGAGGAGATCCTGATCCGCCGGGGATTCAATACGAAGAAGATCGAGCTCTTCCCCCGGGGAATCGATACCGAACTGTTCAACCGGTTTCCGGTAGGACGGCAGGTCCTCGCCAAGATGTGGAAGATTCCGGAGAAGGGACAACTGCTCCTCTTCGCCGGCAGGATATCGAAGGACAAGGACATCGAACTGGTCATCCGGTGTTTCGAGAAACTGTCGAAACGGCATGCAGATATCCATCTCGCGATTGCGGGAGAGGGTCCGGACCTGAAAGAGATGAAGAAGCGGTACGGAGACCACGAGCGGATCTTCTTCCTCGGCCGGGTGGACCACGACACCATGCCGTTGGTCTACTCCGCCGCCGATCTGTTCGTCTTTCCCTCCAGGACCGATACATTCGGCCGGGTGGTCCTGGAAGCCCTGGCCTGCGGGGTGCCGGTGATCGTGAGTAACGAAGGTGGACCGCAGGAGCTGGTCAACGACAGCGATGCCGGCATCGTGATCGACTCGGTCGACCTGGATACCCTCTCCAACGCGGTGGAGAGGAGAATACTCACCCTGAAGAACGACCCTGTAAGCTATTCGCGGTTACGAGACGCGGCCCGTACAATCGCCGTCGAGCGCTACGACCTCAAGACGGTGATCCGGCGTCTCTTCCACGAGCAGCAAGAGGAACAGACGGCAGACGTGCACGAGGTACCACACCACGAATCCGACACCGGGAGTGAACCTGCGTCGGACCCCGAGACCGCGGAGTCAGCGGACGAGGGGGAGCCGGTTATACCTCGTATTTCCGCTTATCGATGAGATACCCGCTGGTTCCAGTCTTCTTGTTTATCGACTTGACCTTCTTCTTCAGGTGGGCGACCGCCTGCCCGAGTCGGCCGGGATGGGGCGGACGGTCGAAGTTCATCGATGAAATTACCGAGAGCGAGAGCGTTACCAGGTTCACCTTGTCGCGTCTTCCCTTCCGATCGACCGCCAAATAATAGCCGTTGGAGAGGTCTTCGGCAGAGAAGAGCACCTCCTTCCGGGAATCGAAGGTCTCACACAAGTTCTGTAAAACCCCGGGCGTCACCAAGTCCTCGCAGATGATGATAAAATCGTCCCCGCCGATGTGCCCCAACCGCGTCGTAGACTCCATCTCCTGGATCTTGTCCGACAGTACGTCAGCCAGGAGCTTGATCATGTCGTCGCCGGCGGAGAAGCCGTAGGCATCGTTATATTCCTTGAAGTTGTCGAGGTCGATGTAGATGACCGAGTAGGGAGGCTTCAGCAGGACCTCCTCGAGCCAGACGTTGATGACGACGTTGCCCGGAAGTTGGGTCAACGGATTGGCGCTGGTGGCCACCTTGATCTCCATGTCGAAGGCCTTCGAGATGAGCTGTTTCATGGTGATGGTTCCGACGAGCCGCCCCTGGTCGTCCACGATCACCACGGGATCATAGATGGTGTGCTGGTCTCTGGCCATGGCCAGCTTGCTCAAGATACGGAGGTCGGTATGTTCATTCGCCACCAGCATCTCGGGCCCGACTATTCCGTCGATGTATTTCTTCTGAAAGACGGCGAACCCGTATCTGCCGCCGAGGACGGACTTGAAGCGATGCTGTGTCAGCAGCCCAACAGGCTTGTCCTCTTCGTCCACGACGACTACATGTTCCATGCCGGGACTCATGCGAAAGATGGTATCGAGCTCCCCACAGGTGACGGTTGTGGTCGGAAAGGTGTCCGGCCTCACCACCAGCTTATGGATCCCCAGATCCACCGAGAAGGACCGACGGTTATATTCACCCAACAGGTCGTTCATCACCTCCCGAATTTCAGGATCGAGAGTCTGTGGATCCTCCGTAGGCTTTCCGAAGATGAAACCCTGCACGTACCGGGCCCCGAGTCGGAACGCCGTCCTGAGTTCATCCACGGTCTCGACGCCTTCGGCCAGCACGTTGCTCCCGACGTTGGATGCGAATACGCCGAACATGCGCACCAGATTCTGCTTATATGAGTTTCGGTGGATTCCCTCGATGAGCTTCCGGTCGATCTTCATGAAATGGGGGGTGCTGGCGACGAGAGTCATCAGACCGCTGTGACCGGAACCGAAATCGTCCAGGGCGATGTGGAATCCCTGCTCGATATAATACCGAATGATCTCCTCGAACCGGACATAATCGCCGGCGGAAACCGTCTCCGTTATCTCGAGTACGATCCGGTTGTGGTCGAGTCCCATCTCATGGAGGGTCCTCATCGTAAATCCGGTGGTAAACATCGGATGGCTGAAGATATCCGGACTCACGTTGATGAAGTAAAAAAGGTTCTCCCCCTCCCGGTCCAACTCGGTGATCTTGGCGAGGGCCGCCTTCCTGCAGGCGGTCTCCAACTCCCAGGAGAGTCCTAAGTGCCGGGCCTTTTCGAAGAGGATGCTCGGAGGGATCTGCACATCGAGCGTCCGAATCAGGAGCTCGTATCCGAAGAGGCTGCCGGTATACAGATCATAGATAGGATGGATATACGGCGTGAGCCGTTCCTTGTCTATGAGAGCCAGAAGCAGAGAGCGATCGACATCGGAAAATTCGGTTTCCACGTTCTCGGGTCTGTAGAGTTGCAGGTGCATAATTCAACCTTCCTCGGAATGAGCGGCATTGTACGTCACGGAGTGTAGTATCGAAACGTTAGAATACGATGAGAGAATGGTAACCTTTGAATAAATCGTGCGGTTCGGGTATGATACACCTTCTACAAAACCGGTCGATGGGACCGGGAACACAAGGAGAAGATACCGGAATGCAGATTGAAGTCAACGGTGAACAGGTTCCGAATACCGCTATCGAACAACAGAAGCAGCGCATCCAATACGAGGAAAAGATCTCCGATCCGAAGAAGCTGGATAAAGCCGCCGAGAAACACATCGTCACTCAGACCCTGCTCAGACAGGAGGCGGTGAAAAAGCAATACGAGATTCCGCAGATCGAGGTCGACGAGGAGTTCCGGCGGCTCAAGGAGGAGTACGGGGGTGACAAATACTTCTATAAACGGTTCAACATCACCCCGAAAGAGGATCCGAAGATCAAGGAAGATGTGCGGAACCGTCTCATGGTCGAGCGATTCATCAAGGAGATCACGGCGGATCTCCCCACGGTCTCCGAAGAGGAGATAGCGACCTACTACAACGAGCACACCGCCGACTATGTTCAACCGGAGCAGGTCAAGGCGGCTCACATCGTGAAACCGGCCAACGGGAAAAATCCGATAGAGGTGTACGAGGAGCTGGCGGATATCCGAAAGCAACTCATGGATGGAGCGGACTTCGCGAAACTCGCCGATAAACACTCAGACTGCCACGACCGTGGCGGCGACTTGGGGTACTTCGCCCGCGGACAGATGGTGGAGGAGTTCGAGTGTGTCGTCTTTTCGATGAATCCGGGTGAGGTTTCACCGGTCTTCAAGACCCAGTTCGGATTCCACGTGGCGGTGGTTGAGGAACGAAGGCCCGAGCGACAGCGCACCCTCGAGGAATCCAAGAAAGAGATCAGAAACAGGCTCAAGCACGAACGCGATACCGAGAAGATCAACGACTGGGCCGCAGGGGTCCGCAAGACGGCGGACATTCGGATCACCAACGATTAATCACCCTCGGGCAGCACGGCCTCGTCCTCACAGGAATAGATCACCCCGGTAGAAGCATCTTCTTTCCGTCCGGAGGCTCCTCATCGCGCTTATCCGATCTTGTCAGGTCCGATAGCCTCTTCAGGGGAACCGCATGAATCCCCGTACCGGTGCTCTCGATGATATTCTGTACGATCGAGTCGGCGGCGCGAGGTTTGGCCAGCCTGGCGGAGGCCCGTTTCATCGACTCGAGCCGGTCGGCGTCGCCGAGAACCTGGTCGACCTTGTACCCGATCGTGGAGACCGACGAGGGAATCACGGCGGTACCGTTTTCCAGCAGCACCACCGTGTTGTGCATCTCCTGCCCCGGATATGGATCGCAGATGATCATGGGAAGATGCTTCGAGAGGCACTCCGAGGTAGTCAGACCGCCGGGTTTGCCGATGTAGAGGTCGGCCATGGTCATCCATTCGTCCATCTCCTCGGTAAATCCGAGAATTCGGAACCGCTCCGTCTCCCCCGACTCCTCGACAAACTGCTCCATCCGGCTGCGTAGTTTCTCGTTGGTGCCGCAGATGACGACGATCTGACAGTCGGTGTGAATCGCCTTGAGGAAACCCACGATATCATTGTACGACATGATGCCCACCGCACCGGCCGAAAGCAGGATGGTCGGTTTGTCCGGATCGATGTCGTGTTTCTCACATAGCTCGAGCCGATCCTTCTCCTCGTTGAATACCGGATCGATGGGGATCCCGGTAACGTGGATCCGATCGGCGGGGATCTCCGCGTCGACGAGTTCGAGCTTGCACTCCTCTGTGGGCACGAAATACTGATGGAAGAGTTGTGTGAGCCAGACAGAGTGAGGATAGAAGTCGGTGACGATCACCGAGAGGTTCGTATCGATACGCTTCTTGCGGATCAGGTGTGACAGCACCACCGACGGCATGAAGTGGGTACACACACATGCATCCGGATGATACTCCACAATCAGGTCTATCAGCTTCCCGGCGTTGAGGAGTTCGAACTTCTCGAGGAGTACATAGTTCCGCCAGGGAACGTCGGTCTGCCTGAAGGCCCACCCGTAGAGGGTCGGGGTGTTGTTGACCGCTTCCAGGTAGTACTTGGAGTAGAGCGCCTTGAAAGCCGGATTGGTGTGCTCGAGACAATCGATGAACTTGACTTCGCCGATCCGCGAATTACAATTGCAGACCCTCTCCAGGGCCCGGCCGGCACGGTTGTGCCCGGCCCCGGCACCCGCCGAAAGGATCATCAGCCTGTCGATTCCACTCATGGGACCTCCTTACCCGCCTCGCTTCTTTGCCCGGAAAAAATATGTACAAATACGCGTCAGTATCCCCTTAAGTCCGCTTCGTCCGTCGCCTCGAGAGCGGAGCATCTGTAGTGCGCTGTCCACGAAGACCCGCCTGGCCTTCTCGGAGTCGTCCGAAGCGGAGACGAAACTGCAGAAGAGGAGAAATGTGTCCGCGGTGGTCCGATCGGGAAACGCCTCTCCGATTTTCATCTCCCGAATCATTGCGGCCACACGACTGTACGACTCCGTATACCAGTGCCGCACCACCTCACGAAATGCGCTCCGTTCCTCGACTCTGGGGACGTTGCGGTCGTCTCCCATCTGAATTCCGAATTCCCGGATGTTCCGATACAGCTTCTCGTATCCCAGAAAGAGGGTGAGTCGAAAATCCTCATCCGGGGCGATTTCGCCGAGTCCCGTCTTCTCGTAGAACGCATCATGCTGGATCTGCTGGACGGCGGATCGCATCTGATCGAGATTCATTCCCGGTCGGAGCCTTCCGCCGATGGGAAGGGAGGTCACCTCGGCCTCGATGTGGGAGAGGCCTTTGGTCTTGGCCACCGAAACCCGGTGGTTACCGTCACGAACGAAGTAAACCCCGCCTACCTCGTACACCTCGATGGGCGGCAGCGTCGCCATCTCCAGATGCGCGCGGTCGATGTCCATCCAGCGCCGCTTGAGCGCCCGGCTCTTCGGGAGAAATCCCCGGGTAAACTGCCCGTGACGCCCCTCCGAACCGACGATCTTATCGATCTCCACCTGCTGTCTGCCCAGCCGTTTCTCCGGGACAAACCCCAATTCATCTCTGATCTCCCCGAAGGGCACCAGCTTGGTGGTGCCGTAGCGCAGGATCTCGAAGACTGTGCCGAGGAGGGCCTTGTTGTGCGCGTTGTCGAAGTCGGAAGCCGTCATCAACCGCGAGCCGTTGCCGCCCATGGGCGTGTTCGAGAAGTCAACGCTCATGGTTCTTGAACGATTCGAGGAATCCGTCGCGAGAGATAAAATTCGACTCCGCTATCAGTGTGCCTTCACGGTAGTATCTGATGTAGGGAATGTGGTAGTTGCCGAACACACTCTCCTTGAACTGCATGAAATCGGCACCCCAGGGTTCGGTATCATAGACGGCCAGGAATACGGCGAGTCCGTCCTCGCCGTCCTCCGCGGCCATCGACTGCAGGTACGATCGGACAGGCGGCCATTGGGGGCACCACCCTTGGGTCATTACCACGGCGACTCGCTCCGCTGCCGCCACTACCTCGGGGCCGAACTCCTGCTCATCGGCCGCGACGCGAAACTGCTCCTCGTTCAGGTCGTATATCTTCATGTTTTCTAATATACCAAGAATCCGCCGTGAAGAGAAACGCCGTATCGGAATTCTACAACTGGATCTTCAGCCCGTTTTCAGGAGGTGGAGGCCAATGAGTCCCCCGCTGTCCCGCGAGACCTGGCTTCGGCACGAGCGGGTACTCCCGATCCGGCAGTCCCGTCAGACGACCGTCGGCGATCCACCCGGAATCACTCCCGTGGAGCCTCGAAATCAACTCCTGCTCCAACTCGATCCGCTTCTCCCGGATGCTCGATGAATCGAATAGGTCGTTGAGCTCCTCCGGATCCTTCTCTACATCGAACAGCTGGAATTTGTTCCCGACGGCGTAATAGATGAGCTTGTACCGCCCGTCGTGGATCATGCGGGTGGCCGAATGGTCCTCCCCCTCCTCTCCGTACAGGTACTCTCGTTTCCCGGCAGCCAGCATCGAACGTCCCTCGACACTCTCCGGTGCCTCGATTCCGCAGGCATCGAGCAGCGTGGGCATCACATCCTGGAGCCCGACGAGTTGCGTACTCACCGAACCTCGCTCGATCCTGTCACCCAACGTGGTGCCGGTAAGGATCATGGGGACCCTGGCCGAAGACTCCAGAAAGCAGCGTTTGGCCCAGAGGCCGTGGTTCCCCAGCATGTCGCCGTGGTCGGAGGTGAACATGATGATGGTGTTGTCCAGTTCGCCCTCCTCTCTGAGGGTACCGATCACCCTGCGGATCTGATGGTCGATATGGGTACAGAGGGCATAATGGGCCCTGCGGGCATCGGAGATGGCGTAATCGCTCATGGACATCCCCATCTGGTAGTTCTGCCGCAGTTTGTAGGGGAGGTGTTCCGGTTCCTGCGCCCAGTACCCGGTATGCGGCATATTCACCACCATGTGCCGGTACATCTCCAGATATTCCGACGGAGGCGTCAACGGGGGATGGGGATGGGTAAACCCCATGTACCACAGGGAGGGCCGCTTCGAGTCACGCCTCTTGATGGTGCGGCACATTCGGTCCGCGACGAAATTCGTGGCATGCGTGTCTTCAGGCAGGTGCCAGGAGCGGGCCACGTACTGGTTGTTGCACATGCCGTGGTCGAATTGCCGTCCCGGGTAGCCGCGGTCCCCCAGGAAGAGTTCGTAGTCGTCCACAACCCCCCACTGAGCCCGCCCCTCCTCGCAGAGGATCACATCGTCGAAGCCGATCCGATCCCGCTGTGGGTATACGTGGAGTTTGCCCACACCATAGGCCTGGTACCCGGCATTCCGGAACACCTGTGCAAGGGTCGGCACCCGGGGCATCTCCATCTCCTCCGAGAATATCCTGTCGCCGTGGGTCCGGGCTTCGGTTCCGGTCATGAGTGTCCGCCGCGCGGGGATACACACCGGACACTCGGAATATGCCCGTTCATACAGCACACCCTGCCGGCTCAACTCATCCAGGGTGGGGGTCTGCAGTACCGGGTGCCCGGCGACACCCAGAGAGGACCCGGACCAGTGGTCCGTCACGATCAACAGGACGTTAGGTTGCTTCCGATTCTCGAGTTCGCCGGTACTCTCACGGACGGTATCTGTATGTTCGGTCATCTCTGCGCTCCTTCTTTGCTTTCAGCCATTCCAATTTGCACCATTCCGGGTCTACTGAGCGCGATTATACCCAACCCTCCCCGAAGCACCAAGACCATCCGCTTGCAAAAAGATCGGTCATGTCGCATGATTGTTAGTGAGGAAAGAAAATGATGGAACGTTTCGTATTGGGGATCGTCGGTCCGGGGATAATCTGGGATTTCGCTCACAGCAGGGCCCTGAAGGAGGTCGGACGGTTCTTCGAGATCGGCGGATTCTGCGCCACCAGCGAGCGGAGCCGCAAGAAGGTCGCGGACCAGTATCCGGGTATCCCGTTTCACTTCAGATATGAAGAGCTGCTGGACCGGCCGGAGATCGACGGCGTGATAGTGATGACCCCGATTCCCCTGAATGCGGCGTACACGATCAAGGCCTTGCAGGCGGAGAAGCACGTATTCGTCGAAAAACCCATGGCTACGGCGAGCGAAGATGCCGCGCGGGTAATCGAGGCGGAGCGGCGGTCGAAGGGCCGCGTTTTCGTACTGGAGCAGGTACGGTACAAGACGGTATGGACCAAAGTGCGAGAGTTGCTGACGGAGGCGGTGATCGGCACGCCGGTGTACTTCGATATGCTCTCCCACTCTATGCTGGATGCCGAGAAGCACGACGCCGGCGGTGCCGGCAGGCGACCATGGCGGATCGAGGCAGAATATCCCCTCGGGACGCTGTTCGACGGCGGCATTCACAAGGTCGCCGAGTTGAGCGGATTGTTTGACTCGCCACAGTCGGTCTATGCCCTCGGCGCATCCTGTCGTGAGGGGTACGGCGCCTACGATCATGTGGTGATGAGCCTCGGTTTCTCGGACGGCCTGAACGGGACCTTCAGCCACTCCGGTTTCCTCGGAGGAGACCAAGACTACTTCTATATCCGCGGCACGCAGGGGCTCCTGTCGATCGAGGCCCCCAACGTCGACGTTGGGACGATCTCGATCGAGCCGAAGGAGGATTCGGAGAACGGGCCCGGTCGAAAAATCGAGATACCGGCGGAGTTTCCCCACACCAACATGTGGCGCCATTTCATGGATTGCCTCGAGCAGGATACACACCCGGCATATACATCCGAGGACGCACGGCGGGACATCCGGATACTGGAAGCGGCGGACGAATCCCTGACGACAGGAGCAGTCGTCTCCATCGAGTGAGAGCCATGAAGAAAGGAGCGGATAAAATGAAGAAACGACACTTAGGACGGACCGGACTCGAGATAACCGAGATTAGTTTCGGAGCCTGGGCCATCGGGAGCAGAGGATACGGGGCGGTAGATACCCAGGACGCCTATGCCGCGCTGGGAACGTTCATAGATGCGGGTGGAAACTTCATCGACACCGCCAGGAATTACGGGAACTCCGAGGAGTTGATTGGTACGTACCTGCAGGAACGGGGCGTCGACGGGATCTTCATCGCCTCCAAGACCGGCAAGACGCAGAGCGAAGAGGATATTCCGTTCATCCGTACGGAGGCGGAAACGACCTTGAGAAACCTGAAACGTGATGCGGTGGACCTGTACTATCTGCACTCTCCGCCGGCCGATGTCGATCTCATGAACAGGGTGCTGGACGAATTCGAGAAGCTGAAGGACGAGGGGAAGGTTCGGCTTATCGGCGCCTCGATCAAGGGGCCGAACGTGACATCCGATACCGTCGATCTGTGCAAGCAGTACACCGACACGGGGAGGATAGACGCCATCCAGTTGATCTACTCGATCTGGCGCCAACTCAACGCCGAGTCCGCCGAATACGCCGTGGCCCAAGGGGTCGGTATCGTGGCCCGGACCGTGTTGGAAAGCGGCTTCCTCACCGGCAAATACCCGCCGGGTCACGTATTCCCGCAGGGTGACCATCGGCAACGCTGGGGCGGTGACCGGCTGAAGCGGCTCCTGGAAGATGCCGCGGACCTCACCGACACCATCGTCAAGCCACCGTTCGAAAACCTGGCACAGGTGGCCATCCGCTTCCCCCTGGCGGACGAGAACGTATCAACCTTAATTCTGGGCGCCAGGAACGGCGATCAGGCTGCAAGAAATTGTGCGGTGGACACCCTCCCCTATCTGGAGCAAGACATGGTTGATGAGCTCCGAGAGCGCTACGCGGACTTCACCCCTCGGGCGAACACCGGCAGTTAGCCGGTGTTCAAGCGGGCGCTCCTCCCCATCGGCATATCGTGGACAGTCGGTCAGATGAGTCCGTACTCCTCCGCCAACTCCATCTCCCTTGGATAATCTTCGAGTTCATCTACTTCGATAAAATAGAGCTCGTAGACCTCCTCCTCTTCGCGTTCGAGGTCTGTGAGCTGGCGTTCGGCCTCTTCACGTCGATCGTATACCTCGATCGGTTCTATTCCATCCGTAATAAACCACAGCTTCTTTGCCATTGTAGCGGTCTCCTTTACAAACAGACTCAGAACGTATGCAGGCATCTTGGAGAATAGCCCTTTCCCATTAATTGTCAATAGAAGAGATGCCGGCAAAGCAATTCCAAATGTAGCAGTAGCTACATTTGGAATTGCATGATCGCTCTGTAAATACTGCCTTTTCGTGGCGATTCGACGAGGTACGAAGTCGATATCGCAGAAAAGGGACTGATGTACGACTCCCTTTCTACTTACTTTTCGAACTGCTGATGCCGGCAGAACCCGAGAGCAGCTCCACAGCCGGTTCACTATCCATATCTTCCGTCAAATCGAACACATGATCGGTCTCACCGGCGAGGGCAACCACCGGATTCTCGAGGAGGGCTTCCAACCGAGGACGGGCGATCCCCGCCGACAGGAGCGCCCGCGCGAATTGATCCTCGTCGATCCGTGCACCGGCCCAGACGATCCTCTCGCGAAGGCCTTCCAACGGACCGGCACTGGCGTGGATGCCGTTTTCGGTCACCGTCGGTCGGTACGAGAGCCCCAACTCCTCCCACCGACGGTACAGGATGCGCCGAAGGGATCCGTCCACGGCCTTCGCGGGGTCGGTGGCTCCGATCACCTCGCCCCGGAACGTCTTCCACGGGAGCGCCTCCGGATCGAACTCGACGATAAACCACAGGATTTTTTCACCGGGAGTGGTGAACAGCTCCCGCATCCCGAGATAGAATCCATTCACGAGATAGAACCCCTCGCTCTCGAGGTACCCGACGTAGAGCCCCGGTGCGAGCTTGGTTTGGACGCCGGCCTTCCAACGCTCGTTCAACTCCCGTCCGGTGGTGTCGAGTCGCTCCCTGGCCTGCGCACAATTGAGGATCTTGCCATCCGAGAGCATCCGCGACCACTCGGCGCCGAATGTATCGGAGAACTTTTTCCGGGCTTCATCGCCGAGTTCCAGCCGGTCAGGCGTCTTGGTGACGGCGGCTGTGGCGATGGCGAAGTAGTGTCGGTCGACGATTCCGCGAGAGTCTATCTCTTCGGCGGTCAACGACCCGTCGGCATGAAAGGCGATTCCCTTGTTCTTTAGAAAATCCAGCATGAAAGCCGTCGACTCTTCCCCGACGGCGTGGGGTTTGATAAAGATCAGTGCTGTGTTGTTCATGCCTGCATTGTACCGTGATCCGGCGAGAAGGTCGACCAATATGGGTCGACCCATATGGCCATATGGATTGACGGAAACCGTCTACATTTGACCGAGGAGGACACCAGGCGGATCCTCGACGATTCCGACGCTCCGTCGCACGGCCGAAAAAACCATGCCGAAGGCGAGAAAAACCGGTGAATGTGATATACTCAACACCGATAGGTCGGGGCAATCATATTTAATGGGTTCAGGAGATCAGAATGATCAACATGATGAAGGCTCGCAAGATACGAGGCGTATGGGCTGTCGCTCTCGCATTTACCGTGTTGTACGTAGGGATTACGGCTTCGGGATGCACGTTGGGTGCAGGCAACGGAGACGACGGACAGGGAAGTGCCCTCAGCTCCTCACTCGGGTCATTCGGCTCGCGTACCATCGGAGGATACTCGGACGAATCGGAACTCCTGGCCGACCTCGAAGCGATAGGATACCTCTTCGGGAAGAGCCTGATCGACAGCTACATAGAGAATTGGTCCTATTACAAGGACTGGTTCGGCGGTGGGGATTACGCGCTTTCCGCGGATGGAAGCGACGGTGCAATGGTCGACACGGCCGAATCGGGAAACGAGGCGGACCTCGCCGACACAGATGATGCAACGAGATCCGACGAGGGCTACGCCACCAACGTCCAGGTCGAGGGGATCGACGAGGCCGACGTAGTCAAGTCCGACGGCGAACGAATTTTCATCGCCGCGGGGGCCGAAGTGGTGGTCCTGAACCTGAACGGAGAGATACTCGACCGGGCGACAGTCGACGGCGCCTCCTACTTCACCGACCTGTTGATGGACGACGACCGAATCCTCGCCATCGGCACGGCCGACTCGGGCGGTTCCGACAGATACGAAGACCTGTGGTATTCCTGGGGATACGGCGACGCCCTACTGGTCCTCTTCGATCTGGCCGAGGACGGCACGCTGACCGAGGCCGATTCGGCCACATTTACCGGTAACATCATCGACGCACGGTTGGCGGAAGGCTACGCATATGTGGTAACCAGCGACTGGCTCGATTACAGCGTC
>CAZAKE010000049.1:0-27587 GCA_964485495.1 uncultured Spirochaetales bacterium | reverse complement strand
GGGGAAATCGGGAGGTTCAAGTGCGGCCTCCCGAGCAGGGAAAGATCATCGAGAACGGCGACTGCCGGATCGAGGCCGCACCGGACGGGATCGAGATGAGAGTGAAATCCGGAGAGAACGGTTCGGGCCGGTCGATGCGGCTGGTGTGCCCTGAGTTTCGGATCTGCGTGAAGGGACTCGATCCGGAGCCCAGACCGACCCGTGCCGAGGGATTCCCCGTCCACCATGTCATCGACGGACCGTATCCCCGGCTGATCCGGGAACACCAGCTCGATTACCATGTTCACCACCGGGCCGAATACGTGCTTGACGGTGACCTGGTCCACGCCGAATGGCGCTTCTACTTCACCGCCCCGATGCTGGTGGATGCCCGGGAAGAGGAGAATCTGAAGAAGCAGGATTTCCTCCCCGGGGGACTCATCGCGCTCCTGCAGACCGGTACCGGCGGAGACATCCACTACGACGGACCGTTCGGCACGATCCGGCATCCCAACCGGGGCAATTCCTATGTTCCGCCGCTCACCTACGCATTCCTGACCCACGAAGACGGCTCGGGCGTGGGACTCGTCTCCGGCAGCGGTTCTCAGTCATTCCGTGTCCATGGGGAGGCCGGCGAGCTGGGCGTCTGTCTCGGCCGTTCCACTACTTCCGGCGGCCGGCGGAAGCTAGGATTTCGGGTCGGAGAGACGATCACCGACGTGACCCACGAGACGGAGTGGTACAAGGAGTTCTTCTACGGCGAGTATGTCCATAGGTTCACGATCCTGCCCTTCGGGGCCGATTGGCGCGAGGCAGGCATCTCCGAACGGCTGCTTTCCAATGCGGTCGGTCCGGTGCGAGTGGACGCCTCGCCGGTCTTTCTTCTCGATGAGTGTATGGCGGAGGTCGGTCTGTCCGGCGGCTCGCACGCGGCGGTACGCATCGTCGGGTACGATCCGAACGGCCGACGGCTGCTCCTCAACGAGACCGCGGGACGTGAAGGCCGGTACTCCGTCTCCTTCGGCAACAAGGAGTTTTCGGGGAAGATCGGGCCGTTCGGCATCGTCGAGCATAGCGTATGAACACATACTACGAGATAGACGCCGAGTGCCTCGAGGTCGGGCAGGAGACTCGGTTCTCCCTGACCGTCACCATCGGATCGGAGGGACTGCCCGAAGGTGGCGCCCTCCGGGTCGAGTTCCCCTGGGGTTGCTGGACTCCTCCGGTGATGGCGGAGATCAAGGTACACGCCTATCTGCAGCATGCCAACGCGGATGTATCCGCCGTTGCGAAAAACACGGGCGTGGAGGTGACGCCCAGGGTGTGGTACCGGGGGGTCCTCAACCCCTTCGTTACCATCTCCGTAAGCGGCGGACCCCTCGAGGCCGGCGATACGGTCCTGTTTCGATACGGGCTCTCCAGCGACTACCTGCCGCCTGCGAGATGTCAGACCTATCCGTCGGACTCCGCCGAGTTCGTGGTCCGGATGAACCCGGACCCCTCCGGCCGGGGGGAGTGGATCGGAATCGAGCAGCGGGGCAACCTTGCGATCACGGCGGGTCCTCCTGAGCGTCTCGAGCTGGTGCTTCCCTCGCTCATGGTTCTCGGCGGCGGGGCACCGCTGCGACACGTCCTCACCGACCGGCACCGGAACGAGCCGCGGGGAACCAATCTTTCGGCCGCGAATCCATCCGAGAGGGGTGTTTCCGCCGAGGCCGATCGTCTCATCGGGAGATTGCACCATTCGGTATTCGAGGGGGACGTGCGGATCGATCGGGAGGACGATGGCGGTATCCGCGTAGTTCCCGGGGTTTCCGGTACGGTACGGATCGGCGCCGATGATGATCCCGCCGACGAGGATTTTCGTCGCGACTCCGGAGAGGACCATCGCACCGGGCTTCTGTCGGCCGCGGAGTCGGCGATTCCCCTGCTCTTCAGCACTAACCTCGATTACCTTCCTCTGCCCCGCCGGCAGGGCAAGGACCTGACGATTCCCGAGGTAGACCTGCCCGAGGAGTGGCGCCGGATGACGAAGCAGTTCGCGGGCGTCTCGAACCCCTGCCGGGTCGTCGAGAGTTCTCCGGGATATTCGATCTACTGGGGTGACCTGCACATCCATACCGACTTTTCCGACGGTCGCCTGCCCATCGATGCCGCGTACCGGTACGCCCGGGATATTACCAGACTCGACATCGCCGCAGCCGCGGACCATGAGAGCGGGATCGAAGTGGTCCGGAGGTCCGGCGGTAACACCCGCGATGCTTGCATGCATAAGTGGCGTAGGACCCAGGAGACCGCCGACGAGTTCTACCGGCCCGGTGAGTTCGTCACCCTGCGAGGCTTCGAATGGACCTCCAACGGATTCGGACATCGCAATGTCTACTTTCCCGGCGGCGGCGTCGATGATCTTCTGGCCGGGCTTGACAACGAGTACCTGCACTACGAGATGAAGCCTGACCACTTCTACGAGATCGTGGAGGATCCCGAGGCCCTGATCATCCCCCACCACACGCTGGTGTCAACGGATTGGAGCTACTACGACCCCAGAGAGCTGTTGGTGGAGATCTATTCGACCTGGGGGCGCACCGAGTACCCGGGGAACCAGGGCTGGGACAAGCCGGTCCATCCCGGGGGCGGGATTTTGACCGGTCTCGAGCGCGGGTATCGGTTCGGACTGATCGGCGGGAGCGACGCACACGACTCCAGGGGCGGGCGTTGTTACCCGAGTCCTCCTGCACGGAACCTGAATTATCGTTCCGGGTTGATGGCCGTCCTGGCCGAGGAACTGACCCGGGAATCCGTCTACCGGGCACTTTCGGAGAGACGCGTATACGCCACCTCCGGTGAGCGTATCTATCTCAATGTTCTTGCGGACGGATCTCTCATGGGTTCGGAGTTGGAGCGGCCGGCAGGCTCTTCGGTGGAGTATCTATTCGAGGCGGCCGGTACCCGGCCGATTCGCAGCGTCAGCTTCATCGGGGAGAGGGGCGTCATCGAGGAACGTACTCCGGAGGCGGAGTGGGTCGAGCATTCTCTTTCCATCAGGGTTCCGCCGGCGGGGGAGACCCGGTTCGTCTACGTGCGCTTAGAGCAGTGCGACGGCAACTTCGCCTGGTCGAGTCCGGTGTGGATCACCGGGGTGTGATCGGCAACGCCGGAGGTTCGATAGGTATCAAGCCGATCAGAGAACAATGAAGACCGGCCCGCCATATATAGAAGACCGGCCCGCCGGATATAGGAGGAACCATGTCACGGAAAAATATCGTCTTTATCGTCACCGACCAGCTTAGATACGACGCCCTCGGCGTAAACGGGAACGAGGTGTGCCGCACGCCAAATCTCGATGCCCTGGCAGCGGAGGGGTGTAACTTCGACCACGCCTATACCACCTGTCCGTTGTGCTCTCCTGCACGGGCTTCTATTCTCACCGGACGGCTACCGCATCGGCACGGTCTGCTGACCAACTCCGGCCAGGAGCAGACTGCTTCCGAGCTTCCCGACGGGGAGGTGACCTTTTCCAATCTGCTTTCCGACGCGGGGTATGCCTGCGGATATATCGGAAAGTGGCACGTGGGAGTGCGTCTCGGTCCCGAGGACTGGGGGTTCCGGGTTTCGCCGGAGCGATCCATGGGCGACTATATGCGCGCCTTCGGGAAGCGGCCGGTGTTATCCGACCCTCAGACCAGCCGGGTCAACAACACAAACTTCATCCTGGCGGCCAGGCGTGACGGTGACCCCCGGCAGGATCAGACCGGATATTGCGTGGATGAAGGAGGGAAGATGCTGGAGCGGCTCTCCGCCGGATCGGCGCCGTTCCTCCTCCGGATCGATCTCGTGGCGCCCCATCCCCCCTACATCGTACCCGAGCCCTACGCATCCATGTACGATCCTGCGGGGATTCGGTTGGAAGAGAGCCTCATCAGCGAGCGTTACGAGAACAAACCCCGGGTACACGCGATTCAGGAGGAGCGGTGGGGCTTGGAAGGCGTGTCGCCGGACGAATGGAAGCGGATCATCGCGCGCTACTACGGCCTCGTCACCCAGACCGATGCCGCCGTAGGCGAGATCATGGCAAAATGTACCGAGTTGGGGATTCTCGATGAGACGGTGATCATCTTCACCTCCGACCATGGGGACGCCGTCGGAAGTCACGGCATGTACGACAAGGGGTTCTGCATGTATGAGGAGCAGGTCCGCGTTCCGCTCATCGTGAGGTACCCGGACGGAGTGTCCGGTGTTTGTTCCGATGAGTGGGTGAGTCTCATGGATACCATGCCGACAGTCCTCGAGATTGCGGACTGTGAGCTGCCCGAGGAACTCTCGATAGACGGTAAGTCCCTCGTGCCGGTATTGACCGGGCAGGGGAGCGTCAATCGGGACACGATGGTCTCGGAATTTCACGGCATGCAGTACGGCCTGGCGTCGGTGCGGATGGTGCGTGATGATCGGTACAAATACGTGATGAACGCAAATGACTTGAACGAACTCTACGACCTCGAGAACGATCCGGATGAACTCCGGAACCTCTCGGGAGTCATGGAGTACGAGACCGTAGAAGCGGAGATGCATCGCAAGCTGTTACGCTGGATGCGAGAGACTGACGATCCCATGCTGAAGACTCTCTGGGGGACAGCGGCGTACGATCCCGACTATGATCCTCCGCCGGATAGCATGTGGGTATGGAGGGAGTGAAGACTATGAGTGTAGCGTATGTGAACTATAAACACGGAAGCGTATCTTTCGACACGGAGCGCCGAACCTTCGATCTTGCCTGGGACGGGCTGGGGAGGTTTGTCGAGGGGGCGAGAATCACCGCGGTGCGTGTTCCCGGTGAGAAGACGGTGACTTCCGACGGGTTCGACGGTATCGAGACAGAGGTGGCCGATACCGGCGCCGGCCGGACTCTGACCATCAAATACTCCGGCGGTCCCGACTACCTACCGTTCATGAGGGTCGTATTCAGGGTCACCCTCGATTGGATCGAGTTGGCCGTACGCCTGCGGGACGACTCGGAGATGAGTCTCGAAGGGGGGCTGCCGGTGGGAGCCGATCCGGAGAGATCTACCTTCGCCGCATGTCTCGACCGCAAGGGTGGAGACATGCGTGTCGCGGACGGACCCGGCGCCTCGATCATGGACAACGCCCTCTTCGATCGTCTTTCCGATACCGCGGTGGAGATCACCGGTCCTTCGGAACTGCGCCTCTCCTTCGATTGGGATCGAAAGACATATCGGTTCGCGGCCAATACCGGCAGCCGAGTCCTCACCCGTTCGGTGCGTTTTCGGGTTCACCGGAACTACTACGAGACGAAGTTCGGCGTGCCCTATCGTCCGGTAACCGGTGAGACTCAGTTCAAGACCCCGCCGGTGGGGTGGATGACCTGGTACGCCGTCAAGTTCGACGCCTCCGAGGAGACCGTGCTGGAGAACGCCAGGTGGCAGGCGGAGCATCTGAAGCCCTTCGGCGCCGACTGTCTCTGGGTGGATTGGGAGTGGTATCATAGCCGCATCGGCAGCGTGAACGAGCATCCCGATATCGATACCTTTTCGCCGGACCCGCGGCGCTATCCGAACGGACTGAAGCATGTCTCCGACGAGATCAGGTCGCTGGGACTCGTTCCCGCCCTGTGGATCGGGGCGACAAATGATCCAAACCGGAACCGCATGCTGCAGGAACACCCCGAATGGATCATGGCCGAGGAGGCGGCGTGGTGCGGCCGCTGGTGGATCGACCCGAGTCATCCCGACGTGGTGGGCACCTATATCCCCGCGGTATTCCGGCAGCTTCTGGAGTGGGGGTACGAGGCCTTCAAGTGGGACTGCATCCCCATCTCCCTGCAGATGGCAGATAAATATCACGACCGTTTCGCCCGGCGTGTGAAGTCCTCGGAGCAGGCCTTGCGAGACGTCATCCGGGCCGCCCGGGAGGTGATCGGTCCGGAGCGGTACCTGATGAGCTGCTCCGGTCAAGGGTTTCGCGACATCTCCCTGGCCATCGATACCTTCGACGGGGGTAGGATCGGCGGCGACATATTCGGCTGGGATGAGTATATCGAGCAGGCGGTACGGCGGGTCTTCCGGTATCTATGCTTCAACAATATCCTCTTCTACGCCGACCTGGACAACGTCGTGGTTCGAGGCGAGTACAACACCTTCGAGCAGGCCCGTTCCCGGGTGTCTTTCTCGGGACTCACCGGCACGCCGGTCACCTTCGGCGACAGACTGCCGGAGTTGGAGGAGGAGCGGGTGGACCTGCTGAAGCGGATCATCCCGGTCATGGACCTCCATCCCATGGATCTGGACGCACATGAACAGTCGGCCGACACGGTGGTAATGAACCTGCTGGTCGCAAGGCCCTTCGAGACCTGGAACGTGGTTGATGTGTTCAACACTACCGATACGGCGACACACGTTCGTCTCGACCTCTGCTGCGATCTGCATCTGGATACCGACGCAGACAACGGCTATCTCGTCTATGATTACTGGGATAGAACGTTTTTAGGAAGGGTCACCGGCGTGCTGGACCTGGAACTGCCGCCGCACGGCTCCAGGGTGCTGTCGTTCCGCTCAGAGCTGGAAAGACCGCAGATCGTCTCCACCTCCAGGCATATCGGCCAGGGCGCACAGGACCTGATTGCAGTGGAGTGGGATGAGAAGGCCCTGCGGTTGTCCGGTAGGTCTCGAGTGGTACAGGGAGATCCGTACAGGATCTCACTCCACATACCGCCGGAATACTCCCCGGCACAGGCGACGGCGGACGTCCCGAGTGAATCTGCCGACCCGGAAGACCGTATTCATGAACTCACCCTACACGCGGCGGACTCAGGCGAGTACTCCTGGTCTATGTCGTTCACTCGGACATAGCACCCTGTCACGTGCAGCGGCGGTGCCGAATGGTACGGCACCGCCATGCATCCCTCGCCCCTTTGTTTTCTATCGATCTATGTATCTATCTATCTATTTCTCTCCAGATAGAAAGATTTTCCGGATCCGCTCTATGTCGAACTTCGGCGTTCGGTCGAAGAAATAGATGCCGTTCTGTTCCTGTTCCACGTCAGTGAGTTGGGTGTAACACCACCCGGCGATGTGGGTATGGTTCGTCACCGACTTCACGAGGCCTTCGAGCCGTGAGTAGAACTCCTCCAGGCTGCGGGGGGCCCTGCCGTAGCCCCACGACTGTAGGTTCTGGCCTTCGCCCATGGCCGAGTCGTTCTGGGTTTCCGGGTTCCACTTGATCCCGCCGAACTCGTCGATGTAGTAGGGTTGCCCGGTATACGGCGCGTCATTCTCTGGGAAGTTCCGGAACACGCCGCGGTCGGGGGTATCGGCGAGCAGCGCGCTCAGCGCCTTCGGATCCTGGGTATAGTTGTGCACGGTGTACAGGTCCGTGATGTGATGGATGTAGCCGCTGGCGTCGTTTACGGGGCGGGTCGGGTCCAGCATCTTGCAGATGTAATATGCGTCGTCATGAAGGCGCTGGTGAGCCTTCGGGTCGGAATAGTTTCGGGTCTCGTTGAACGGCGTCCAGGCGATGATGGCCGGATGGTTGCGGTCACGCGCCACGATCTCCCGCCACTCGGACAGGAAGTTCCGGTGGGGCATCCCGTCCTGATTGTAGTCCAATCCCCAGCTGGCGGACTCACCCCACAGCAGGTAGCCCATCTTGTCGGCCCAGTAGAGAAACCGCTCCTCGAAGACCTTCTGGTGGAGCCGGGCACCGTTGAACCCGGCCTTTATCGAGAGTTCGATATCCCGTTTCAGGGCCGCGTCGGAAGGGGCGGTCCAGATGCCGTCGGGGTAGAAGCCCTGATCCAGCACTAACCGCAGGTAGACGGGTTCGTCGTTGAGGAAGAGGGTGCTACCCTCGATGTGCACCTTCCTGAGGCCGGCGTAGCTCTTGACCCGGTCGATTACCTTTCCGCCGGAGTTCAGCACCCTGAACTCGATGTCGTATAGGGCGGGAGTGCCCGGTTCCCATCGCTTCGGATCGGGTACCTCCACCTGCAGTGGCATGCCGTCCGCCGCCGTGGATCGGGTGGCGCACGCCTCTGCGCCTGCGAAGGAGACCGCCGCCTCCCATGTCTGTCCGGACGCGAGTGCCCGGAAACGGGGGATAAACGTGAAGCGACCCGAGTCGGCGTCCGGGATGATCTGGACGCCTTCGAATCCGACCGGATCCATCGCCTCGAGCCACACCGTCTGCCAGATACCGGTGGTCCGGGTGTAGAAGCAGCCGTAATGGTCGTACTTCCACGATTGCTTGCCCGACGGCTGAGTCCCGTCCCAGAGGTTGTTCGTCACCGCGACTACCAGGTTGTGGCTCTTTCCGGCACTCACGAAGGCGCTGATGTCGAAATGGAATGAGACACTGCCACCGACATGCCTGCCGACGAATTTCCCGTCGAGGAAAACTTCAGCCTGATAGAAAACGGCGCCGAAGTGCAGGAGGATCGCTTTTCCCTCCCAGGTCGCGGGCACCTCCACGGTACGGTGATACCACATGCTGGTGATGAACTCCTTCTCGCCGACTCCCGACAACGGGCTCTCCGGGGCGAACGGCACGGTGATCGTCCGGTCGAATCCGGTCGATTCACATGCGGCGGCGAGGGTTTCGGAGCGGACATGGAAGGGCTGCCTGTTTTCGGTCCTGAATGTCCACTCGCCGTTCAGGTTGATCCACTCATCTCGCATGAATTGAGGTTTCGGATGTTCCGGCCTCGGTTGGTTCATTGTTCTCTCCTGTATGGGGCCTGTGAAGGCTTGAGGTTCGTGAGTCTCGTATCGCTCGATTGTATTGTACGATCCGGATGTCGGGAGTACAATTGGGAGGATGCCGAATAACCTTTTTGAAACGCGCATTTTCAGAATTCCGCCATCGTCCCGGGAGATGATTCTCTCCATTGATCACGACGATTTCGCCCCATGCCGGGAGCAGGGGATCATCACCATGGGCTGGAGCACTCTGCAGACCGGTTATGAGGTCGGCAGGCCGAATCCGTCGCACCACGTCGTGATCCTGACCGGCCGCGGCGGCGGAAGGGTACGCACGCGACGTGGGTGTCGTCAGGTGGATTGTGACTCGCTGCTGTTGCTGCCGATCGGGTGTGCGCACCACTACGAAACGGCCGATGAGCCCTGGGAGATCCTGTGGTTTCATCTTACCCGGAAGAACCCGTGGGTTCACGGCGGATCACGGGAATCGATTCGAGAATTCCACGGGTTCCTGCGTATTCGCGAACTGCTACGGGGAATCGCCGCCGACCATACCTCTCTCGATTTAAACGGAGGATACATGGTCGAGATCGGACAGTTTATGCTGTTCGATCTCCTCGACCGCATCCTGGGACCGGGAACCCATGGGGGCGCTCACTCGCCCCTCGGCCGTATCGAAGCGGTGTGGATCGAGGTGCGGAACCGGTTGCATTACCCCTGGTCGGTGGAGGAGATGGCCGCAATGGCGGGATATTCACGCAGCCAGTTCGCGAGAAAATGTAGTCAGTACTACGGCATGCCGCCCGGCACGAGGCTGACAACCCTTCGGATGGAGACGGCCATGATGCTGCTTCGGAGTTCCGACTGGCCGGTCTACGAGATCGCCGAACGGGTCGGATATGGAGACCCCTTCGCCTTCTCCACCGCCTTCCGACGCCGGGTCGGAATAAGTCCGAGAGAATACAGAGTCGAGAATCGGATCGCGGATGGGATCGGAACGCCGAACAGGATAACTGGTTCCTGCAGCTCAACTATTGGGACGCTCACATCCCATACCGTGCTCCCGAGGAGTTCGGGAATCCCTTCGACGGCGAGCCTATCGTCGACTGGCTGACTCCGGAGATCATCGAACGGCACCGGCGGCCGACGGAATGCCGAATCTCATGGGCTGTGGTATAATCTGGACTTGGGGCCGACCCTGGCCGAGCTCCTCGGGGCGGAGGCTCCCGATCGATGGGACGGCAGGAGCTTCGCCTCCGAGATTACCGAAACCGCCGCCGGGGACGCAGGGAGCGGCACAAACGGCGGGAGCTGTGGGGACGAATGGAACGGCAGGAGCGAACTAATTGTCAGCCAGTGCGCCCACACCTGTCAGCGGGGAGTGCGCTTCGACAACTGGATGTACGTCCGCACCTACCATGACGGCTTCCGGCTCCTGCCCGATGAGATGCTCTTCGACATCGAGGTCGATTCATACGAACAGACCGATGTCGCCATGGACCGGCCGGAGGTGTGTGCCGACGCCGCCAGGAGGCTCTCCCTGTGGCACGACCGCATGATGGCCGGCATGGAATATTCCGAAGACCCGATGCAGACTGTGCTGAAGGAGGGGGGACCCTATCATAACCGCGTCATCCCGCCGGAGTACGTGCGGCGCCTCGAAGCGACGGATCGGGGAGAAGCCCTGCGTCGTCTCAGGGAGAAGCATCCGCGGGCGTTCGAGAGATAATCCGGGAATCCCCGTGGACAGAAGGAGGAATGCAAGATGACGAAGGCAGATAGAGCCGGGTATATCGATTCTCGAGATCCGTACGGTCCAACTTCATGCCGAGAAATTGACAAAAAATATTGGGCAGCTCTCGGCGTACGATTTGAATAGGTGAGCGGAAGTAACAGTAGGAGGCAAGAGTATGCGTAGGAATGGATCGAAACCGAACGTCATCTTCGTCCTCACGGACGATCAGGGATATGGCGACCTGTCGTGTCTGGGAAATCCGGTGATTCAGACGCCGGCACTCGACCGATTGTATCGCGAGAGCGTGCGCTTCACCGATTTCCACGTCTGTCCGGTGTGTACACCGACGAGGGGAGAGCTCATGACCGGGGTCGACGCCCTACGGAACTGCGCCACCTTCGTCTGCATGGGAAGATCGTTGCTACGTTCCGACCTGCCAACCATGCCGGAGATCTTCGCCGAGTCCGGGTACCGGACCGGCCATTTCGGCAAGTGGCACCTGGGAGACAACTATCCGTACCGGCCTCAGGACAGGGGTTTCCAGGAGACCATCTGGCATCCTGGGTTCGGGATCACCTCGGCCCCGGATTTCTGGGAGAACGACTACTTCGACGACCACTACCGCCACAGAGACGTGATCGAGCAGTTTCGGGGATACTGTACCGACGTGTGGTTCGAGGAGGCCGTCTCCTGGATCGAGAGGAGCAGGCAGGCCGGCGAGCCCTTCTTCGCGTACATCGCCACCAACGCCCCCCACGGACCGCTGTGGGTGCCTGATCATTATCGCGACCCTTACCGGAACGAGGTGAAACACAACGAGGCCGGCTTCTTCGGCATGATCGCCTGCATCGACGAGAATCTCATACGGCTGGACGAGTACCTCAAGAAGAACGATCTGTATGAGGATACGATCCTCATCTTCATGACCGACAACGGCACCGCCACCGGCCAGGACGTGTATAACGCCGGCATGCGCGGCAAGAAGGCATCGTTGTACGAAGGCGGACACCGGGTGCCGTTCTTCATCCGCTGGCCGGCGGAAAGCGTCGGCGGTCCCGTATCCGATGGTTCGTCCGGGGCAGGCTCCGATGCCGGTCGCAGTGTCGGGTGTCTCTCCCGGAGCACCGACCTGCTGCCGACGCTCATAGATCTCTGCGGTCTCACCGTTCCCGAGGGCGCCGGGTTCGACGGCGTGTCTCTGGCCGGCACGATCCGTGGCGAGACGAAATCCCTGCCCGACAGGATGACGGTGATCCAATACGGTCACACCAACCAGGAGATTCCCTTTGGGAAGAGCGGAAAGGACAGTGCGACTGTCCTCTGGGGCAGGTGGCGGTTGGTGAACGGCGGAGAGCTCTACGATATCGTCGAGGACCCCGGCCAGATGAAGGACGTATCTGCCGATCAGCCGGAGGTAACGGCCAGGATGAAGGACCACTACGAGTCCTGGTGGGACGGGATAGGCGGGAATTTCGAGACCTATCAACCCCTGATCATCGGCTCGGAGCAGGAGAACCCCATGCGCCTGTGCAGTCCGGATTGGGCCTGGGCCTATGCCGACAATCAGCGGAACATCCGCGGCGGTGACACCGGCAGCGGGACCTGGCACGTGCAGGCCAGGGAGGGGAACTACACTATGACCCTGCGACGCTGGCCGAAGGAGTCGGGACTTGGGATCTCCGACCCGGCACCGATCATGAACGGCGTGGACGGTACCCTGCCGGCGGGAAACGCACTCCCGGCGGCGTCGGCGCGACTCAAGGCAGGCCGCACCGAACAGACCGTAGCGGTGCCGGATGGCGCCGCCGAAGTCTCCTTTCGCCTGCGACTCGAGGAGGGGCCGGCACAAATTCGGAGCTGGTGGATAGACGTCGATGGCAAGGAACTCGCCGGGGCCTACTATCTCACCGCCGAGAGGGAATGAAGAACCGCATTTCGGGAGACACTCTCCCGCCACACACAAGGAGAAACACATGGCATCACCACAGAAGATTGAGCTGTATCATCCTACCGACTTCACCATCCCGGGAAGGACGGAGGCCGGCAATCCGTATCTAGCGGAGATCAAGGGCGTCTTTACCGGGCCCGACGGCGGGGTTCGATCTATACCGGGATTCTACGACGGGAAGGAGTGGAAGGTACGTTTCGCCCCCGACGTTGAGGGCCTGTGGCGGTATCGCATCGAGGCCTCGGCCGTCGGACCGGAGGATATCGAGGGGAAGGTCGAGTGCATAGCCAACGGGAATCCTGCTATCCACGGGGGGATATTGGTGTGGGAGCAGCATCCCCATCACTTCATCTATCAGGACGGCACCCCCTACTACATGATGGCGTATGAGGCCGATTGGCTGTGGGCCCCCGATTTCGGCGATCCGAAGCTTCCCGAGGCCACCCGACTCGTGAAAACCATCCGTGAGTACGGCTTCAACCATGTGCTCGTGAACACCTACGCCCACGACACCCGCTGGTGCCCCGGGAAAACCTCAGACCGTGACTTCGGCCCCCCGGCGGCGTACCTCTGGGAGGGAAGCAACGAACAACCCGACCACTCGCGGATGAATCCCGAGTACTTCATCCACTACGACAGGATGATGAACCTGCTGATGGAGAACGGAATCGGCGTGCATCTATTTCTGCGAGTATACAACAAGGACGTGAACTGGCCGGAGAATTACTCCGTAGAGGACGACCTCTACTTCCGCTATATCGTCGCCCGCTATCAGGCCTACCCGAACGTGATCTGGGACTTCTCGAAGGAGGCCAAGAACGAGCCCGACAAGGGGTATATCGCCGATCGGATTCGGCTGATCCGTTCCCTGGACGCGTATGGTCGGCTGATCACGGTGCACGACGACCACGTCTACTTCGAGAGCCAATACCGGGACACTATGGACTTTCTCACCGTCCAACAACATGAGGAGTTTCACATGCACGGATGGCTCGAGAGGGAGTTGACTCCCTGGCCGGTCTTCAACTCAGAATTCGGATACGAGCAGGGCCCGGGGGGACCGGAGGACATCACCTACCGGGTGGCCCAGAGTGCCGAAGAGTTCGTCCGGCGTGCGTGGGAGGTGGTCACGTCGGGTACGTACCCCGCTTACTACTACACCTACACCGCCTGGGACGTGATCGATCAGAGCCACACGCCCCCGGGCTACGGATACTTCAAGAACCTTTACGATTTCATGACATCTGTCGAATGGTGGCTCTTCGAGCCCTACCGGGCGTTCCAGCGTTCCTTCGGCAGGGGGATGCGGATTCGAGGGGAGGAATACCTCATCTACGGCACGAAGAGGGCCGCCGCACCATTGCATATGGAGCTCGAAGGCGATGGTTCCATCCGCACCACCTGGATGAATATCTATACAGGAGAGCGCGTCGAGAACGACGGCATCGTAGAACTCCGGGACGGTGCCAGATATCGAGTCGAGTCTCCCTTCGACGAGGAGATTCCCTGGGTTTGCCATATCAGGAGGGGATAGGAGGCAATCGGCGCCCGCCCCTCGCCGTAACCGGACCTTGGACACCCGCGATAGGCCGTGGAGGTCCGGCGAGTATCGAGTCATCGGCGGTCGCAGGAGTTCGGTCGGCGATGTAGTCTCCCATACACAAGGAGGAACACGCATGCAATCGAGAAAGACCGCGACCAAGGAGTATCAGTCATATTCCGTACCCGGCATCGAACGGATCCAGGGCGAAGCCACCGGATTCTTTCGCGTCGAGGAGAGGGACGGGAAGTGGTGGATGATCGACCCGAAGGGCGACGGCTTCTTCATGTTGGGGACCGATCACGTCAGTTATCATGTCCATCAGTGTCAGGTGCTGGGGTACTCGCCCCATCACCGGTATTGCGAGGAGACCTTCGGCGGCGAAGAGGAGTGGGCCAAGACGGCCGGCGATTACCTGCATCGGTGGCACTTCAACACCCTGCCTGTGCGGCATTCGGAATACCTTCGGTACACCCGGTTTGCTCATATCGAATCCCTCTCCATCGGAACTCGGTTCACCCGTGAGATCGACTCCATCACTCCGTCGATCAACTGGACCGGATTCCCCAACGTATTCTCCCCGGAGTGGCCCGAGTGGTGCGATACAACCGCAAGGGAGATGTGCGCTCCCAACGCCGAAGACCCGTGGCTCATCGGATACTTCCTGGACAACGAGCTGCAGTGGAACGGCCTGCGATTGGATCGGCGGAACTCGAACGGCCTGGCCAAGGTAGCCTGGATGAATCCCGCCGGACACTCGGCGAAGCGAGCATGGATCGAGACGGCCCGTCGCCACACTCCCGACATAGCCGCATTCAACGCGGCATGGAACTCCACCTTCTCGAGCTTCGAGGAGCTGGAGGAATCCACCGATCCCTATCCGCCGGTCACAGAGACGGCTCGTGAGACCTGCCGGGCCTTCGTTCGTCTCATCGCCGAGAAGTACTTCGGCGAGAGTGCCGACGCCATCCGCCGGCACGACCCCAACCACCTGGTCCTGGGAGCCAGGTTTGCAGGATGGGCACCGGACGTGTGGGACATCGCAGGGAAGTATTGCGACGTGGTCTCCTTCAACCATTATCCCCGGATCGACGTCGAACGGGGGATTCCCGAAGAGGTGGTGAACTGGTACAGGGAGATCTTCGCCCAGACGAAGAAGCCGCTCATGATGACGGAGTGGTGCTTCCTGGGCGTCGACACCGGCTTGCCCGGTTCCCGGGGCGGCGGCATGAAGGTGAGGAACCAGGCCGACCGGGCCAGGTGCTTTCGGGCGTATCAGTCCACCCTCTGCAGCCTGCCCTTTTTCATAGGTTCCAACTACTTCATGTACGCCGACGAACCGATCCTGGGAATCCGTGAGTATTTTTCGGAGGACGGGAATTACGGACTCGTCTCTTACAAGGAGGAGCCATACGAGGAGTTTGTCGGGACCGTCGCCGAGGTGCAGGCGAGAGCCGTCGATCTCCACGAAAAGGGAGAGATCGAGTATGTATATCAACCCGATTCCGGTCGCAGCAGATCCCTGCCGCCGATCGCGGAAAATGCAGATGACCTGAAATCGGTGATCTCGACGGAGCCCATGATCGTCCGCTCCGGGCTCCTCGAGCTGAACAACGCTACCGTCCACGGGTGCGGCTGGGACGTGCGGCTGTATACCCGGCTCGATTCGGCGAAGGATCCGGAGGGATTCGCCCAGAACCATTCGATGTATCCCCACATGATCGGCCGGTTCGATCCGGCTGTGCTCCACGGCAAGGGTGATATCGAGCGGAGCTACGCCAAGTATACCAGGGTCTCCCGGATCTACGGCGACGGTGAGTTCACCGTGGTAGATCTCGGCTTTTTCCGCACCGCGGATCCGGGAGCGGCCGATCCTCCGGGCTGCTACGCCTATGAGCTCGGGTGGCGATTCTGGTTTCCCGTCGGAAGGAGCGATCTCGACACCGATATGCTCGACGCGGCGGAAATAGACACCGGATGGTTCCTGTCTCGGCCACTCTCCCTCCGCAACACCGGAAAGATCCCGATTCCCATCCACGGTCTCTGCCATGACATCCTGCCCATGTTCGACACCGTCCCGGGCAGGCAGAACTCGCTGCGGCTGCCGGTAGCCAACTACCACATGCAGGTGAACGCCTGGGAGCTGCCGCTGCATCAGCTGGGACTCGGTACCGTCGCCCTGGACGAGGGCATGCAGGTGGATTTCTTCCGGCGCCGGGATACCTGCCGGAGCGACTGTTGGACGCCGTTGGATTTGGTGGTGAAGCCCGGTGAGACCGTAGAAGAGGATCGGCTCCGGAGCGGAGTTTCCAGAGCCGCGATTTTCGCCTACCGGATCGAGAACGACGACACCTGGCTGGATACCGCCGAGGCGGTTAGGCGGACTGTTCGTAGGCTGATGAAGTGATTCGAACGGGAGAACTGTGCGGCGGCTGGATATACCGATCTCGAGTAAATCTTATCGCTCCGCCTCAATCAGGAAATCCTCCGCCTCTGCCGGACTCTGCGCCGAATGGGTCAGCAGGAAGTTGTTGAGGTCCCGGCCGAACTCTCGTTTCAGGATCTTGAGGGTATCTACGTCCGGGCAGGCGATGAAGACCTTCTTGCCGGCCTCGATGGTCTTGTGATGCAGGGGGAACCAGCGCGGGTCCGAGGCGTGCTCTACCCCTGAGCCGGGGGTCCACTGCACCATGTCCAGGTCGGGCAGCGACAGGATCAGGTCCTGATGGGGGATGGCGCCGGGACCGTCCCAGTGGTACATGCAGTGGTCGAACTTCGGCGTCATGGTCCTGAGGGCCGGCATCATGAACTCGTCGAACATATCGGGGGATATCATGGCGGAGAAGTCGCACTGCAGCTTGCACATCCGACCCGGAGCCCAGGCCCAAAAGACCGACCCGCCCCGCTCGTCCTTCATCAGCTCGTAGAAGCGGTCGTAGTACTCGAAGTAGATCTCGGTGATCTTGGCCACGGTCCGGACAACCCACTCGGGGCGTTCGATCAGGTCCATGAGGAGATCCTCGGAGCCGCGGATGGCCGCCAGGGTGTCCAACCCCTCGATCAGGTCCGGGAACTGCAGCATAAATTTGCCGGCCCCGAGCTCCTTCAGCTCCTGCCCCAGCTTCCACGAAAATTTCCAGTAGATGTTCTCCGGGTCGAACTCGAACTGCATCTCCTTCGGCTCATCCTGGTCGTCGATGAAGGGCTCGCACCAGACCGTACCGGGCATGTCGACGCCCCGGCACCCCAGGTAGAGGGCCAGGCAGTTGGGGGCCAGATCGGGACTGACGAAGGGGGTGGACTCGGCCAGGTAGTGGGTGTTCACACACCATGTCCGGCCGAGGTAGACCCGGTAATCATAGTCGGTGATGGAGTAGCGGGTCACCCACCCCTCGGGTTCCGGCATGTAAGGGGTCTCCTCCGCCGGCGTCTCCCGCGGCGCGGTGAGGAGCAGGGCCGGCCGGCCGATGTCACCACCCTCCCACCAGGCGGTCAGCCGGTCTTTCATCTCGTCCATGTCGGGCTTAAACTCGAGTCCGCTCATCTCGGGCGCTCCTTCAGTCTGTCGGCCTGATGGCCGGGAGTTCATTACAAATCCGTTCGGTGAATATACACTATCGATCTTTTCAAGGGTAGTCCCGGGAAGGTACTATCGGGTACTGTACTCGGGTACTCGGTTTTTAGTACCGATCTGCATACCGATGTACCTATCGGATTATATAAATCGATTATATCATGCTGTAAATTCAACCCATCCTACACGGAGGGCAAAGGAGACGAAATGATGAAAGGGAGAAAAATTGTAGTCGTCGCACTCGGTTTTCTGTTGTTGCTTTCAGCAGTGGTGACCGCCGAAGGGCAGGCCGAGAAGAAGGACTCAGGCGGTCCGGTGGAATTAACCCTCTGGCAGGGAACCGGGCAGCTGAACGCGACGTTCGAGGAGTTCATCGCCGAATTCGAGAACGACAACCCCGGTGTCACTATCAATCTGGAACTGTCGCCGGGGTCAGAGATGCTCACCAAGCTGATTCCGGCCCTGGCCTCCGGTCAGGGACCCGAACTGGTAACCGGCAATCAGCAGTGGTATACACCACTGGTAGAACAGCAGCTCTGTTATCCCATACCCGAAGATGTGATCTCCGATGCCGTCATGAAGGCGGAGTACATAGAGGGAGCCGACGTGGGCGTCTCCTTCGGGAAGCGATTCGCGGTGCCGACCGGTGTCATGGCGCCGGTACTCTACGTGAACACCGAGATGCTGGCGGAGGCCGGTATCGACAGCCTCGGTTCCACCTGGGACGAGGTGTTGGATAATACCGAGAAGCTGGCCGTCTGGAACGGAGACAACCTGGAACGTGCCGGGCTCTGTCTGATATCCGCCAAGGGTGAGGCGTATATGCTCTTCTCCCTGGTATACCAGCAAGGGGGAGAGTTCTTCTCCGACGACGGCAAGAAGTCCTTTCTCGATACGCCCGAGGTGCTCAATGCCGTCCGATTGGCCCGGGATGTCTATGACCGCAAGATCAACAAGGTTGGCTTCCCGCCGGCTCAGGATGCCTTCGCCAACGGCAAGGCCGCGGCCGCCGTCATGTGGACATGGTACGGCAGTTACTTGAATGCCAACTATCCGGACCTTCAGTGGTCGGCCACCAAGATGCCGCGCTTCGAAGACTCCGGCCCCTACGGAAGGTGTAACGCCCTTTCAGCGCTGGTGTTCGTAACCAAGAAGACCACTGAAGAGAAGCTGGACGAGGCCTGGGCCTTCTGGAAGTACGTCTCCGTCGAGAACAACGCACGCTTCGCCAAGGCAGAGGGAACGGTGCCTCAACGCAAGGACGGCATCAACGCCGACTGGATCGACGAGCGGATCGACCTTGTGGTGCTGCGAGAACAGCTGATGGATCCTCAGGGGGGGTACATCTTCCCGGTTGCCGTACCTCAGCCGATCCTTGATTACCTCGGCAGCGTGGTCGAGGCGACGATCATAACCGAGAATCCCCCGAGGGAGACCGACGCCATCCGGCAGATGTTGAGACGCTATGAGGAGCAATTGAATCAGCACCTCATGCGACGTAACTATCCCTTCTCGCCGGAGGCATAATTCGAGACCGGTTGAGACGCGTCGAATGAATAGACGGTTAACCCGAATCGGGGCCGGCTACGTCAGCCGTGGCGCAGAGACTTCATCTGCGTCACGGTCGTTATCTCGATAATCCTTGTGCCCGGTTAATTTCTGAGATCGATATTTGTGGGAAGGAGTGATCGTTTTGAGCATCGAAGCCCGACAGAACCGCATCTGTTTTCTACTGATTCCGATCCTGGGAGTCTTACTCGTCTTCAGGATCTTTCCTATCCTCCTGTCGTTCATCATGAGCTTCTACAACTGGTCGGTGTATCAGAGTGTCTTCATCGGACTGGACAATTACGGGTATTTCATCAACGACTGGATCGCCAAGAAATCTCTGGTGAATACGTTCTATTACACCTTCCTGTACATGCCCTCCAACATCATACTGGCACTGATACTGGCGATGATGATCAACCAGACTGCAGTTCTCCGATCGTTCTATAGGATGGCATTCTTCATGCCTCTGGTCATGTCGATGGTGGCGGCATCGATCCTGTGGAAACTCATCTATCAGCCCCAATTCGGACTGCTTTCCAACGTGACGCAGATGATCGGACTCGGGTCACCACTCTGGCTGCTATCCAAGGCCTTGGCGATGCCCTCGGTGGTGGTCATGAATCTGTGGAAATCGGTGGGGTTCAACCTGGTGCTCTTCATGGCCGGACTCACGAATATCCCGTCAACTTTCTATGAGGCCGCCATCGTTGACGGAGCCTCCTCATGGCAGAAATTCTGGAAGATCACCCTACCGTTATTGAAGCCGACTCTGCTGTTCGTCATGGTCATGACGGTGATAGCATCCATGCAGATTTTCACTCAGGTGTATATCATGACGGAGGGAGGTCCTGAAGATTCAACCCGCGTCTTCGTGCAATATCTTCGGTCCACCTCCTTCCTGAATCTGGAATTGGGCTACGGGTCGGCACTCTCGTTCATCTTATTCGTGATCATCCTGGCGATAACCATTGGCCAGCTGCAGCTCATGAAGACCAGGTGGGAGTACTGACATGGCGGTAATCGTAGCACGAAGGAAACTGACGGAAGGCGTACGGAATTTGGTTTTATTTATCGGTTCCCTGGTCATGCTCTTTCCTGTCTTCTGGCTCCTCACCTGTGCGGTCAAGACCAACGCCGAGATCACCGCCATTCCGCTGAAACTGTTCCCGGAGCGGATACGGTGGGAAAACTTCCCAAACATGTTCAACCGCATCAACATGGCCAGGTACTATCTCAACTCGATCATCTTCGCCGGGATCTCCACCATTACGGTGGTCTTCTCCGGGTCACTGGCCGGCTACATCTTCGCCAAGTATCGTTTCAAAGGCAAAGAGGTTGTCTTTCTCGTGGTCTTGAGCGTCATGATGCTGCCGTTTCCGGTACTCCTCGTGCCGCTCTATGTGATAATGGCCAACCTGGGGTGGGTGGATACCTTCGCCGGTCTCATCGCTCCCGGCGCGGTCACCGCCTTCGGCATCTTCCTCATGCGGCAGTTCATCGCCAGCATACCCACGGACCTCATCTTGAGCATGCGTATCGACGGATCATCCGAGGTCGGCATCTGGACCCGGTTGATTCTGCCGAATACGAAGCCGGCCCTGGCGTCGCTGTCGATATTCTGTTTTATGGCCAACTGGGACAACTTCCTCTGGCCCTTGGTTATCTCGACGACCGAGAAGACCCGCCCGTTAACCGTAGGACTCGCCATGTTCGTGGATGAGTGGTGGATCGAGTACAACCTGATGATGGCCGGAAGCGTCATCGCCGTCCTTCCGGTACTCATCGTCTTCTTCATCGCCCAGCAGCAACTCATCGAGGGGATCACCCTCTCCGGTCTCAAGTCGTGATCGGATCTGATAGATAGGAGGATCGCATGGTACAAGATAGGATGAGTTCACGGGAACGCTGGCTCGCGGCGGTGAAGATGCAGCCGGTAGACCGATTGCCGTTCTGGCCCAAGTTGGATGCCGCCTACCCGAGGGCCCAAACCGGACGATTCAAGGGTATGCCGGTGGATGAGATACACCGATGGATCGGCAGCGACATGCACGTGTGGGGCATTCCGCCCTGTGTGCGAGACGGCGGCGTTTCCGAGTTTGTCGCGGAGACCGATGGTCCGGTGAAGCGCCTCGAATACCGAGGGCCGAAGGGGACCCTGACCGCCGTCTACAAATGGGACGAGGCTTCGCAATCGTACCATCCGGTTGAGTTTCCGGTGAAGACGAAAGATGATATCGAACTCATGCGGGAGTACTACGAAGGCTTGGAGCCGCAGCTCGATACGGACGCCGTCGAAAAGGCCCGGGCGATCCAGGATGAGATCGGTGGCTCCGGCGTGTCACAGGGCGGTGTAGGCGAGTCACCGCTCATGCATTTCGTGGAGTGGATCGCCGGAGTGGAGAACGCGCACTATCTGCTGGCCGATACTACCGCCGAGGTCGAGGCCCTCTTCGATGCGATGCATGCGTATCTTCTCAGGCGTACCGAGATCTTCGCGGAGCATTCGACGCTGGATCTCATCTATTTCGTCGAGAATACCTCTACCACACTCATCTCTCCCGCCCAATACGACAGATACTGTGCCCGGCACATCACCGAATATGGTGAGATTCTGAAGGCCCGAGACCGCAACATGGTGCTCCACATGTGCGGTCATCTGAAGGCCCTGCTTCCCTCGCTGAACCGGACGCCTGCAGATGCCTTCGAGGCCTTCACCTCGGCGCCGGTGGGAAACACGTCTCTCGAAGACGGTAGGTCGGACTGCCCGGATAAGTGCCTGATCGGCGGGACCAACGCCGTGACGTGGACCAAGGACGCCGTCGGCATCATCGCGGAGATAGAGTCCTCCCTGAACGCGCTGCCCCATCATAGGGGTGTTGTCGTCACATCAGCCGGCGTGATGCCGCCGCTCTGCCCTCCGGAGAAAATCAAGGAGATCAGAGATTGGGTGGCGAACTATCGGTTGAATTGATATCCCCTGGATTTCCCGCTTTCAGGGCGTTGATGATTCCGATCGCCTCTATGCGGTTCTCTGCGTGTATCTTCTGGTAGACGACGCTGATATAGTTTTTGACGGTCTGTTCGGCCAGGTATACGCGTTCGGCGATCTGGCTGTTGGTGTATCCGGCGCCGATCAGGTCGAGAATCTGGTGTTCACGGTCGCTGAGTGTCGACAGCATCTCTTCCGTATAATCGTCTCGTATCGAATGCAACTTGTCCCTGACGCCGTGCATCGCCTCGCTGACGAGTTTCGCCATGATCGACGGCGAAACCGAGACGGCCCCCGAATAGATGGCCCGGATGGCGGCTATCAACTCGTCCGGCGGTATGTCTTTGAGCATATATCCCGTGGCACCGTGGGTGAGGGCCTGATGAACGTACCGATCGTCGTCGAATGTCGTAAGCATCATGATATGCACATTCGGAAATTCGGAGTGAATGCGCCTGGAGCATTCCACACCGTCCATCACCGGCATCCGAACATCCAATACGGCGATATGGGGCTGTCGCTCCCGAATCAATTCCAACGCATCACGACCGTTTTTTGCGGTACCGACGACTCGGATGTCTTCCGCACGGGATTCGATCACGATCGAGAGGCTGTCTAAGAATAATTGTTGATCGTCAACTAAAATAATCTTGATCACGTCCTGTTCCTTCCGTGGATAGTCTTACGTGGGCTGATGTGGAAACGGTCTCTCATCCGGATCTCGCCTCGGGCGTCTCCGGTGTAGCGGAACTCTGATCTATCGGGAGTAGGACCTGGACCACGAATCCGTCTCTGGTATTGGTATGGGACAGCTTTCCCGCTAAGGCCGAGACCCGTTCACGCATACTCGCCAAACCGATTCCTTCGCGTATTTCCTTGCAGCCTGTGCCGTCGTCTCTGACTGAGAGCTGTATCCGGTTCTCCTGCTGCCAGAACACGACTGCTATCCTTCGAGCATTTCCGTGCCGTATTGCATTGGTCATGGATTCCTGAATGACATGAAAGATGCAGGAGTCTACCGTGGGACCGAAACTCCAGGGTACGTTTCCATACTCCACATCGACCCGTATTTCGGCGATATTCTCGAAGTTTTTCACGAGTTTTTGGATGGCCCTGATTCCGGCCGGGATCTCTTCCTTGGTGGCACGCAGTATTCGAAGGGTGCTGCGGATCTCATCCAGGCACTGCTTCGCCACCGTTCTGCAGCGTATGAGGAGATTTGCGAGACTCTCGTACTTCCCGGCCTTGAGTTGGTCTCCGGCCGCTTCCATCGTCATGATAATATTTGTGAGGGAGTAGCCGACGGAATCATGAATTTCGCCGGTGATCCGGTTGCGTTCGCTCTCGGAAGACTTGCGGTCGACATCGAAGGCGTACTCTTGGAACTGGATATTCGTCTCGGTCAGTTTCTGGTTGATCTCTTCGGTCCTGCGTAACGCCGAATCGACCTCGTACAGCCTATTCACCAAGGTATCTACGGCGACCGCCAGGAGCACAAATATGCAGGAGAGGAGTGCCGGTTCCACCACCTGATACGGTGGCTGCTGTTCCTTCTCCATGAACCAGATAGGAGCCGAATCGGGCTTCAAGACGATGAAGAGCACGATCAGGATTCCGGTGACCCCGTTATAGGGCAAAGGAAGGAAATTGGCGGCATCGGCGGCGAAGGAGATGAAGAGCAGCAAGGGAAAGCCCGTGGAATACTCGATCGGCCTGATGATCAGGAAAAGAGTGGCGGTTCGAATACACAATATGGCGACCCGAATTCGTAGGTCTTTCACGGCGTACCCCATGCCCGATCCGAGGGTCCCGATGATCGTCAGGATAGAAACCTGGAATTCCCATCTTTCCGGCAGCCCCAGATCGTCAAATCCTGCTGAAAAGAGGATCAGCGAGATCACTTGGCACGAAATCGAGAACATGCATGCCGTAAGGCTATATGCGCGTAGCGAAATCGTCTTGTCGGCCATCGCGGTTGTAGTATATCAGCCGATCAGGCAGAACACCATAGTACTGGTACGACAATCAGCAATTCGAAAAGTAGGTAGGGTTGTGATGTATATTACTTCCTCTTCTGCGATACCGACTTCGTTCCTCGACGCTCCCGGTCTCGGGTTCGGTATCGACTGGGACCAGGTGAAGGCGTGGAAGGAATTACCGCTGTAGTTGCCGCAGCCCAGACCGTGGCTGTATAATCATGTCGAGAAATACTAAGGAGAGAATCATGATACGAATCGCATGTCAGACGATCACCTGGGGACGGGAGCGGAACGGCTCGGACATCACCGGTGTGATGCGTGAGGTAGCGGGAGCCGGCTACGATGGTATCGAGATCGGGGCCAGGTATCTGGATCCGTCGAAGGCGGCGGACTACGCGGAGGCCTTGCAGTCGAACGGGCTCAAGCTCGCGGCGCTGCATGTGGGCGGAAACTTTCTGGAACCCGACTCGGTGCGGCAACAGCTCGAGGGTATCGGCGAAACCGCCGAGTTGGCGGTGAAGCTGGGTGCCAATCTGGTGTTTTTAAGCGGTACGAAGAAAGACGGGAAGACCGCCGAGGAGTACCGCACGGAGGCTGAAAGCCTAAACCGCATCGGCCGGATCTGCAGGGACAACGGCGCCGTCTTATGCTACCACAACCACAACTGGGAGTTCTTGGACCTTCGGGGGGAGGGGATCCGGATCCTTCTGAATGAGACCGATCCGAACCTCGTCTTCCTCGTGCCCGACGTCGGCTGGGTGCATCGGGGCGGGACGGTGCCGGTGGATTTTCTCGAAGCGAATCGGGATCGGATCCGCGCGCTGCACTTCAAGGAGTTCACCCCGGAGGGGGCCTTCACCGAGTTGGGCCGGGGGGAGGTTGACTTTACCGGTTGTTATGAGTTTGCCGTAGCCAACCTGATGAACGCGGCCGATCCCCTCTGGATCGTAGCCGAACAGGACACCACACAGAAAGAGGCGGCCGTGAGCGCCGCGGACAATTGCTCGTATATCCGCTCGTTGCGCTGAAGCCGCCTCTTCGCCGGCCGCGGATGTCCGCCACCGGCATCGGACACGCGTGAGATCTTCACTCACGCGTGTGCTTGCCCTTTTATTGGTTTAACCAGAGAATGCCCTGAGATTTCCTCAGGTCCCCTCCTCCCAGGAGTTCATGTACTTGATCTGGTCGGGGGTGAGTTCGTCGATGGTGACGCCTAAGGCCTTGAGTTGAAGGCCGGCGATGGTGTCGTCGATCTCCTCGGGAAGCTGGATCACCTCGGGCTTCAGGGAATCTTTATTCTTCACGCCGAACTCGCACGCCAGGGACTGGCCGCAAAATGATGTCGACATCACCTCGCTGGGGTGGCCTTCGGCGGCCGCCAGGTTGATGAGGCGTCCATCGCCGAGTACGAAAAGCTTCTTGCCGTCCAGCATATACTCCTTCATGAAGGGGCGTATCTGCCGGTTGGATGCGGCGGCCTCGGTTAGGCCGGCCAGATCGATCTCGATGTCGAAGTGTCCGGAGTTACACATGATGGCCCCGTTCTTCATCTTGCGCATGTGCTCCATGCGGATCACGTGCTTGTTTCCGGTGACGGTACAGAAGATATCGCCGATTGCCGCGGCCTCGTCCATTTTGAGGACGCGGAATCCGTCGTAGGCCGCCTGCAGGGCACAGAAGTTATCCACCTCGCACACTACCACGTTGGCGCCCATGCCTCGGGCCTTCTGGGCGACACCCTTGCCGCAGCTGCCGTACCCGGCGACGACAAAGGTCTTGCCGGCGATAAGTACGTTGGTAGCCCGCAGGAGCCCGTCCAGCGAACTCTGACCGGTGCCGTAGAAATTATCCAGCAGGTGTTTGGTCTTGTTGTCGTTCACCGCGATCATGGGGTACTTCAGGGCCCCATCCTTCTCCATCGCCTTCAGACGGATGATGCCCGTGGTGGTCTCCTCGCATCCGCAGATGATCTCGGGGATCAGCTCCTTGTGTTTCACGTGGATCTCCGACACGAGGTCGCACCCGTCGTCGATGGTGATATTCGGCTTGGTGGCGATGACGTTATTCAGATAGCGGTAGTAGTCCTCCCGGTTCTCATCCTTGTAGGCCCACACCTTGACGCCCTCGTCGGCCAGTGCCGCGGCCACGTCGTCCTGGGTGGACAGGGGGTTGCATCCCGTGATGGATACGTCTGCTCCACCGGCCAGCAGGGTGCGTACCAGGATGCCTGTCTCCTTGGTGACGTGCAGGGCCAGACCGATACGGACGCCGTCCAGGGGCTTCTCCTTCTCGAACCGGGATCGGATCGAGAGTAACGCGCTCATGTTTAACTCGGCGAGTTCGAGATTCTTTCGGCCCTGATCGGCCAGTTTCATGTCTTTTACTTCGAAATTTGTTCCCTTATCCATTCTTTCTTCCTCCATAGAAGTTGTTCGGCGGTCTTTCCGCCATATATATTATCATGGCCGGTCCGCGGCGGAGTGGTTTTCGTTCACTCTCTATCTCTACGAAACCGGCTCCTTGGAGCCACTCGATGATCTCTTCCGGTTCGAATCCGAGCCGGCGGTCGCCGAACTGTTCCCGCATCGATTCCTGTTCGTGCTTCTCGAAGTCGGCGATGAGTATCCGGCCGCCTGGTTTCAGGATCCGAAACACCTCACCGATTCCCTTCGAGGGGGTCTGCAGATGGTGCAGAACCATGTTCATCACACCGATTCCCGCCTCATGTTGTAGAAGCGGCAGATGCTCGATCTCGCCTAGCCGGAACTCGAGCCGCGTCTCATCGGAGAACCGTGTACGGGCGCGCGTGAGCATATTCGGCGAGTTGTCGACGCCGATGTAGAGGATACCCGTATCACCGCCGTTCCCTACTACATCGAAGAAATCCGTCTCTCTTGCGGCGGTGTACAGGTCTCCGGTGCCGCATCCGATATCAACCAGAGGTCCTTGTATATTCGAGAGCCGATTCCTATGAGTGAGGTACTCGAGAACCGACCCAGCCTGATCAATGCCGTTGAAGATTTCCCGTTTCAGATCCGACCAGTCGTCCGCGACCGAGTCGAAGAACTCGCGCACTCGACGAGACCGCTCGCTGCGCAGTGCGGTCACCCGCTCCAGATCGCGTCTGACGATCGACTCATCCGCAATTTGCTTTAGGACATCCCTCCTGATCGAGGGCGTCTCAGGCGTATCAACCGCATGATAGTAGACCCACGAACCGTCGCGCCGGGAGGTGAGGAGCCCCGAGTCGGTAAGAATCCCCAAATGTCTGGAAATTCTCGATTGCCCCATCTCCGTGATCCGAACGATCTCGTTCACGTTGAGTTCGCCGGTATCGAGGATAGCGAGCAGTCGCAGCCTGGTCTCGTCGGCCATGGCCTTGATCGTCTTCAGGATCTCCATCCACTATTCCACCAAATCATTTTATCAAGATATCAACATATCTTGATGCCTTTATTTTATGCATTGGCTGGAGAGAAGTCAAGGGCCTCGCACGATAATTTTTTGGTAGACATAGGGTACTGGCCCGAAATCTGTGGAAATGCGCTGGGCTTGTATAAATATACATTTCACTCTGCATA